>CALHCA010000142.1 GCA_937930585.1 uncultured bacterium | reverse complement strand
TAGCACATTATTAAATATAATAAATAGTTTTTATAAAAAACATAAAATGTTATAATAATAAAAGATGAACAAACAACTTTCGAAAAAGCTAAAAGAACTGCCAAATTCTGCTGGCGTTTATTTTCATAAAAATTCGAAAGATGAGATTATTTATGTTGGAAAAGCGGCAAATTTAAAAAATCGTGTGCGGCAATATTTTCAAAATTCGCGCGGAAAAGATCCAAAAACTGAATCTTTGGTAGCAGAAATTGCGATGACTGACTGGATTGAGGTTGAGACTGAAATTGATGCGCTATTTTTGGAAAGCGAGATGATTAAGCGCTACAAGCCGCAATATAACATACTCTTGCGGGATGATAAATCGCCAACTTACGTGCGAATTGGTTTTCGTGACAAAATTCCGCATGTTAGTTTCACTAAAAATCCGCTTGATGATTTGGCAGAATATTTTGGCCCATTTTATAATTCTAATGCAGTAAAAAAATCGGTACGATTGCTTCGAAAAGTCTTTCCGTATTATTTGAGTGAAAAAATACCAGCTAGAAATAGTTTAGATTTTCAGATTGGCTTAACTCCTGGGCTAGAAAATTTTGAACCAAATTCGCCTGAATATCAGCAAAAAATGACAGAATATAAATGTAATTTACGCCAGCTCTCGCGATATTTAAAAGGTGAGCGAAAAATGCTTCAGCTTGAAATTGAGAAAGAAATGCTTGATTTTGCGAATGAACAGAATTTTGAAATGGCCGCAAAAAAACGTAACCAACTGCGAGATTTGAGTGAGCTTGGCAGGCAAGTTATTTTTTCAAATGAGGAATTTTTGGATATTTCGAAAGATCACGCATTAGCGAAATTGGCAGAAATTCTTTCGCTTGAAACTCCACCACGCCGAATCGAGGCTTATGATATTTCGCACACCGGTGGAGAAAATAATGTAGCATCAATGGTAGTTTTTACGAATGGGCTGAGTGACAAACGAGAATATCGAAAATTTAAAATGACCACCGGCGGAAATGATGATTTTCTTCATATGAAAGAAGTTTTGATACGAAGATTTTCGAAGCGAAATGAAAAATGGGGGCGGCCTGATTTAGTTTTGATTGATGGTGGTAAGGGCCAATTGAGCGCAGTGCGGGAAGTTTTGCCAAGCTATATTTTGGCGATTGGAATTGCAAAACGTGACGAAGAGATTATTTTTGATATGGAAAATCCAAACCTTAAAACAGCTTGGCTTGATAAAAACTTCGAAAAAATCGGTAGAGATTTTTCGGTTCAACGAGAGGGCGATTTTCTGACACTAAATTTGCATCTTTCGCAAAGCCATTCGCACGGCCACGCTCGGAACTTGCTAGGTGAAAGCAACTCGGAATTTAGTGATTTGACCAAACTTTTTCAGCGGATTCGTGATGAAGCCCACCGATTCGCGATCAATTATCATTCAAATCTAAGAACTAAAAAACAAACTCAGAACACATTAGAAAAAATCGATGGCGTAGGAGCGAAAACGCGAGCAAAGTTGTTACGGGAATTTGGCTCATTGAAAAAGATTCGCGAAGCTCCCGTGCAAGAGCTTTATAAAATTGTTGGCGAAAAATTAGCTCAAAGAATTAAGCAAAATTTGTAATTTTCTTAAAATTTTGGTAAAATATACATAAGTATTATGGTGGGTAAAGGCAAGATTAAAAAGCATCTTAAACAGATACAATCGCTTAAAAATTGGCAATTGTTTATTTTACTCATACTTGTTATTTTTATAGATTTAACAGCTCTACGTTTGAATAATGTAGGAATGGTTCGCAGAAGAGAAGCTGTTGAAACGGCTGATAAATCTGGCGATGTTGAAGCCACTAGAAAAGCAACAATTGAATTGGCTAATTACGTTTATGCTCATATGAATAGTGGTGGAATTTTTTATAGCGATGAAACTCACTGGTTTAAGATGAACCAAGAGGTGAAAGTTGTATGGGCGAATATTTATGAAAGCAATATGAGAAAAGCTGAGCAGATTGCTCGCGAAACTGAGAGTAATAATCCTAATGGAAATATTTTTAAAAAAGCAGAAGAAGCTTGCCGGCCAAGGTTTCGTGGTGGCTATTCTTTAGCGTATCAGCAGTGTATTCTAGATGAGCAAAATAAATATCCTGCAAGTAGTCAGGGTCAAGTTAAGGCTGAATACCCAAATATCTCAGAGTATACTTACAGCTTTGTTGCGCCAATTTGGTCGCCAGATTTAGCTGGATGGACAACTTTAGTGGCAATAATTTTAATTTTTATGATTGTAGTAAAAATAATAACAACTATAATTCTTAAGCTTATTTTAAAAAAATATATACCAAAAGTGTAAAAAAGCTTGACACCACTTTAAAACTGATATACAATGAAAATATATAACAGTAGTAATGAAAGGATAGAAATGGCTTATAGTCAAACAAATTCAAAAGGAATTACATATTATTTGCACAAAAGTGAGGTAACTTTGCGTGGCGGAAAACCACAAACAATTTACTTCTTTGCTAAAAAAGAAAAGAATGATAAGGGTGAGCCTTGCGATCTTCCAGAAGACCGAATTGTAAAAGAAAATCCACGAAACGGCTTCCTAACAGTTTCTCGAAAGAAGTAATCAATAGCCACTTTTTAAATTTTAAAATTGCTTTTCATTAAAAATGTGAGGAGCAATTTTATTTTTTGGAGAATAAAAGAAAAAGCCGCAGTGAAACTGCGGCTATAATACGCCTGAGCTATGTTAGATACTCCATATCTACGCTTGAAAACTCAAGCGTAGCTGTCGTCTGATTTAGGTCCTTCTTTAGATCTAAAGAAACTTTACGGACGGCTTGTTTCCAGGCTTCCGCGTCTTTG
>CALHCA010000141.1 GCA_937930585.1 uncultured bacterium | reverse complement strand
CGTGATATTCTTTAATTGCTTCTGCAACAGCTTTAAGTTTCGCTTTTTCAGTTTTAAAAATTAAGTCTTCTTTATCATCACGGATAACTGGTTTATTCGAAGGAATTTGTACAACTTCTAAAGAATAAATTTGCTGAAACTCTTCAGCCTCTGTGAAAGCTGTTCCAGTCATTCCTGAAAGCTTATTATAAAGGCGGAAGAAATTCTGGAACGAAATTGTAGCAAGTGTCATTGATTCTTGAAGAACTGGCACTTTTTCTTTCGCCTCAATCGCTTGGTGCAAACCTTCATTATATCGGCGACCATTCATTAAACGACCAGTGTGTTCATCAACGATAATTACTTCACCATCATTTGTTACAACATAATCTTTATCGCGTTTGAAGAGAGTTTCAGCGCGCAAAGCTTGCTCAACGTGATAAACTGCACGTGAATGTTCTGGGGTATAAAGATTCTTCATATTGAGAAGTTTTTCAATCTTATCAATTCCAGATTCAGTCAAAGCTACACTTCGGCGCTTTTCATCAACTTCATAGTCTTCTTTCGAAAGTTGCGAAATAACTTGCGCAAACTGAATATAGCTCTCTGGATTTTCAGCCGCAGGAGCAGAGATAATTAATGGAGTTCGAGCCTCATCAATCAAAATTGAGTCAACTTCATCAACAATTGCAAAGTTAAGCTCGCGCTGGCGGAGCAAATCAACTTCATTTACCATATTGTCGCGCAAATAATCGAAACCAAACTCGTTGTTTGTTCCATAAGTAATATCCGCCGCGTATGCCTCTTTTCGAGTTGCTGGGCGAAGCTTCCGCATATTTTCATCTTCATGCTCTTCGTTGTCATATTCTGGGTCAAAAATAAAGCTTTCTTCGTTAATAATTACACCAACTGAAAGACCAAGAAAATTATACAAATTTCCCATCCAGGAAGCATCACGTTGCGCAAGATAATCATTCACAGTCACAACGTGCACACCCTTTCCTTCCATTGCGTTCAAAGAAACTGGCAAAGTTGCTACTAAGGTTTTACCTTCACCCGTTTTCATTTCGGCAACTTTTCCTTCATGAAGAACCATTCCACCAATTAATTGAACATCAAAATGGCGCATTCCAAGCACACGAGTTGAAGCTTCACGCACAAGTGCAAAAACATCTGGTAGAATATCGTCCAAATCTTTTTTCGAAAGGCTTTTTTTGAGTTTTTCAAAAGTTTCTTTGAGCTTTTCATCACTCATTTTTTTGTATTTTTCGCTTAGATTATTAATTTCATCAACTTTTCGTTGCAATCGGCGCAAAACTTTCTTTTGCGGGTCACCAAAAACAGTAGTCAAAAGTTTATCAACTTTGCTTTCTTCCACCATTACATTTTTTTTCTTCGCAGTTTTTTTAGACATTTCCCTCTCCATTAAAAACAGTATAAAATCTATCTTATATTTTACCATAATTTGAATATTAAAAAAAGCCCCTTTCAGGACTTTATTTAGAAACTACATCGATCACACCAGAAAGCGCCTCAATTAGCTCTTTTCGCAAGATTTCAGATTTTTCATTAAAAGCTTCGAGATCATCAAGAAGCTTTTCGTATTCCGAAACTTTCAAACTCAATTTTCGAACACCGGCAAGAATTAGCTGAGTTTCCTCACTCGATTGCTCTGAAATTCCCGAAAGCGGAAAGAAGACCCCTTCATCAATAGAATCAGCCAGTTCAAAAGGTTCGAGCCAGTTTTCCTCGTCTTGATCATCAGAAATATAAAGCTGTTTCGAAAACTCATTAAATTCGACAATTTTTAATTTGACGATTGGTGGTTTATTTTTGGTTGTTTTAATCTCATAAATCACCACTGTCGATATACCATCATTACTTTTCAAAATCTCAGCAAATCGCCGACCATATTTTCCGAATAAGTCTTTAATTGTTAATTCACCATTACCATTCATAGCTAAAATCTCCTTTATTGACTTAATAGCAAAATTGAGGAATAAATTCTAAAAGCAATTCACTTAGATACAGAATATCATCAGGATCACCTTTTCCCGCAAGATAATTACAATGAGCTAGTAATGCGACATCCTTTATTTCGAAAAGGGCATCAACCCATCGCTCTTGCCCTTCGATTACGAAATGACGATATTTTTGAAGACATTTTTCAACCGTCATATCTGGAAGGTTATTACCACTTTCAATCTTAACCTTGCACGGTTTAATATCTATATTATAACCACACAGCTTCTCAGATCCAAGAAGGTTTCCACTTCGATAAATCTTAATTTGAATGCCAATATCTGGAACAATCTTATTTCCTTTTTTGGTATAAAAAGAAATTCCATAATCAGTCGACCTCTCGCCGACTTCACGTTCAATCGCAGCCAAACCTAAACTTTTCAATTTTTTATTAAATGCTTTACGTAAAAGTTCTTGCTGTTCGTTTATGTGTTTATTCATATTTCCACCCCCACAAAAATTTTAAAATAGCAATAACTTAATTATATCATATTTTATTTAAAAAGCAAAATCTCCGCCAGATTGCAGAGATTTTTTAAGTTTTCGAAAGTTTTTAGCCTCGTTTTAGAGAACGCTTGAATTTCGCCATAATTCCAGATTTACCAAGGCGTGGATTTTTTTCAGTTTTATAACGGCGTATTTGCCCGTCAAGCTTAGCTTCAACAATATCAATTGCCGCTAAAACATTTGAGCTTTGATCTTTCGCCACCAAAGTTTTATCTGGCACATCGATAATTGCTTCAACTTCATATTTGTTGTCGTGAGTGCCATTGATTTGCGAAATTACCACGCGGGCTGAAGCTGATTTTTTAGCGTGTCGTGGCAAGTATTTATCTAATTTACCAATGTGTTTTTCTGCGTATTTTTTAGTTGTTTCGTCAATTTCGTATTTATTTCCTGTAATTTCAATCTGTGAGATCATATATAATCCTTTTTTGTTAGTTTATAGCTCTATACTAGCATAAACATTTTATTTTGTCAAGAAAAGAGCCCGCTTTTATTGCGAGCTATTTTTTGATTGCCTTAATCTTACTTGGCTGAAAACCAGCCCATACTCCATTATCAGTTACAATAACTGGGGTAGAGCTATAGCCAAGCTCATACTTGACATAATCAATAAGTTCTGGATGTTCATCAAGATTGATTTCTTCGAAATCAATTCCAAATTGCTTAAAGCGTTTTTTGGTTTCTTTACACTGACGACAATCATTTTTCGTATAAATTACTATAGCCATAGTATCACCTTCTTTCTATTTTGGCTATATTTACATTATAACATAAGTAAATTAAAAAAGCACTACATTTAGTGTTGTAAAATTTACAAAACGCTATATTTAGTGCTTATTTTATTTTTAGATTCGTTCGCGATTATTCATATATGGCTGAAGAACTTTTGGCAAAACAAGATCTTCTCCATCTTGGAAATTTTCGATTGCCGCAACCAAACAACGCGCAAGCGAGACGGCTGTGCCATTCAAAGTGTGAACAACTTGCAAATCACCGTTCTCACGACGCACACGAATATTTAAGTTTCGTGCCTGATAATCTGTACAGTTTGAACAACTTGTAATTTCACGATAGTTGCCATCAACTGGGCTCCAATACTCAATATCATACTTCTTCGAAGCTGGCGCACCCAAATCACCACTGGCAATATTGATCACGCGATAAGGAATGCCAAGCTCTTGATAAATTTCTTCTTCAACTGCCAGAATTTTTTCATGAATTTCAGCGCTCTGTTCTGGCAAAGTGTAAGCATACATTTCAAGCTTATTGAATTGATGAACGCGGAAAAGCCCGCGCGTGTGCTTACCGTAAGTTCCTGCCTCTTTTCGATAGCAAGGTGAATAGCCAGCATAAAAAATTGGCAAATCTTTTTCGTTCAAAATTTCACCGGCATGAAAACCAGTTAATGACATTTCAGCAGTTGCAATCAAACTTAAATCCTCGCCTTCAATGAAATATTCATCACTTTGTTCGCTTGAACGAGGCGCAAATCCAGTTCCTGTGGCAACTTCACCATTAACCATATGTGGAACGGTCATAAAATTAAAGCCTTTCGAAATCAATTTGTTCAACGCAAATTGATAAATCGCATTTTCAAGAAGCGCTAAATCGCCTTTCAAGAAATAGAATTTGGTTCCAGCAACCTTCGAGCCACGTTCAAAATCAACCCAACCTTTTTTGTTTGCAAAATCTAAGTGGTCTTCGGCGCCTTTACGGCTTTCGAAAAGTTCTTCGCCCCAAGTTTTCACCAAATCATCTTCGCCCTCTTTGCCAATTGGTACATCTGATTGAAGAATATTTGGAATGCCCTTTAGAGCATTCGAAAGTCTTTCATCAAGTTCGCGATAAGTTTTTTCAAGCTCGGCAAGCTCTTCTTTGATTTTCTTACCTTCTGCAATTTGTTCATCACTTGGCTTTCCACCAGAGTTTTTCATTGAGGCCGCAATTTGGTTACGGCGAGTTCGAAGTTCGTCAATTTGAGCCGTAAGAGCTTTTCTTTCGTCATCGAGCGAAATCACAGCTTGAACATCGGCATTTTTATAACCTTTATTCAACGCATCTTTTTGCACACGCTCGGCATTTTCACGAATAAATCTAATATCTAACATAGAACAATTATACTACAGTTTTGGCAAAAAAATAACCCCTTTTTAACTTGACTTTATTAATATAAAATTATATAATATGCAAGTATAGTTCTTTAAAAACTACGTAAAAAAATCCAGGGGGAAATTTTCAT
>CALHCA010000140.1 GCA_937930585.1 uncultured bacterium | reverse complement strand
GTGGACGGAAAACTAGTTCACACTTCTGGCTATGGAGATACGGCAAAAACAGCCGAAGTCTCCGTAGAAGAGGCTTTAGCCATCTACAAGAAAAAAGTAGATGGCGCTTACACTGAAAGATTTTTATTGTTTATAGGGCAACTTGAAGCCATTATTAAAAATGGTTACAAAGTTTCTCTAATACAGCACCAAGGGTCAGATGGCGCACCATTTGACTCTGAAGGATGGCTTGTGGTAGTGGTAGAAACTATGCCTATATACCACATTGCTCCTTGGGATCTAGACCTTAAAGATGTAGAAAGTCTAGTGTCCCTTGTTTCGCAGTCTGAATCGGAAAATGATTTAGTCCGCTGGAAGGGTACTAACAAACGAGGAGAGTTCAAGGCTCTCCAAGTAGCTGTGTCTAAAAAAGGAGAAGATTTAGTAAAAATCGCTAAAGAATTCTCTTATTAATCAATTCAACAAGTGCGCTTTAAAGCGCATCGCCCGAGCCGTTTAATAAAACGGCTCTTTTCTTTAGTTTAAATTCATCCATTATTTTTTTAAAACCTGCCTTAGCTTTTCAAAAAAGTGCTATAGCAGATTTCGAAAAGTTCCCTTAAGATTTTAAAAAGTGAAGGGCAGATTTCAGCTCGGTTACCAACGAGCATTTCTCATTGACAAACTAGGGTAGACTTCGGCTGTAAGCGGGTCTTCAGACCGACCTAGTACGGCGTGAAAAGCACCTAGCGTCGCCACCATTGCGGCATTATCAGTGCAAAATTCTGGCGCAGTAAAAATAATTTCGTCTGGCACTTGATTGGCTACCCGACGCATTAGCTCAGCACGCAAAGCCTGATTGGCCGCCACCCCACCCGCAATCACTACCGTTTGAGGCTGATATTGCTGAACAGCACGCTCTAGCTTATCGACTAATGTTTCTACAGCTACTCGCTGAAACGAAGCCGCAAAATCATTTTTTTGTTCGGTGGTTAATTTTTCGGCCAAGCGGAAAGATGGAAAATTAAAATCAACTCCAACTTCTTTTTGCACTGCTCGTAGCACCGCCGTCTTAAGGCCAGAAAAACTAAAATCATATTCACCAGCTAGCTTAGCCTTAGGCAATTTATATTTGGTGCTATTACCAGCTTGAGCTGCCGCCGCAATCGCTGGACCGCCAGGGTAGGATAAACCCAGAATTTTAGCCACTTTATCAAACGCTTCGCCCACGGCATCATCTTGGGTTTGGCCAAGAATTTCGAAATCTGAATGGCCTTTAAACAAAACTATCTGCGAATGACCACCACTTACTACAAGCGCCAAAAAAGGAAACCGAGGTGGACGTTCACTTAAATAATTAGCATAAACATGAGCTTCGACGTGATGAACAGGGAAGAAAGGTTTATTAAAAATCCTAGCGTAAGTTCGCGCTGCCAAATTCCCGACCAACAACGAACCATTTAAGCCGGGCGCAAAACTAACGGCAATACCGTCAATATCACCCCAGCTTACTTCAGCTTTTTCTAAAGCTTGACGAACAACTGGATTTATATATTCGATGTGCGATCGCGCCGCTATCTCAGGAATTACACCACCAAATTGAGCATGAATATCTATCTGTGAATGAACTACACTTGAAAGTAATTTCACATGATTATTACTCACGCGTGAAACTTCTCTAGTTTGAAGTTCCACCACTGCAGCTGCAGTTTCATCACACGTACTCTCAATTCCCAAAATCTTCATAGAGCCATTTTAACACTTTTCAGGTTAAATTTCAACTGGAAGCTAAATTAGTATTTTAGTATATAGGTATGGATATATATTTTGCTTGGTAGTTTAAACATCATCAACGTTATGATGGATGGGGCTGTGTGAATTATTATTTCGTGATATTAAAAATCCGCTCAAGCTTGAAGTAAAATCGTCGCTTTCGATGAGTGACTCAAATTGGTAAATAATTTTCAAAAAATATTAGAAATAAAATAACCCGCAAATTTCTGCGGGTTTTGTTTTTTTGATGATTTAGGGTTGAAGCTGTTCAATTTCAAAATCATCAAAATGTTTAAGGAAGATGTCAGCTGGACCAAATACCATGAAGCCCAAATGTAATGAGCGAGAACCCAATAATACCAAAAATATTATTGTGGATGTATGTGGCAATTGATTTTGTCATGACAAATCCTTTCTAAAGAAAAACACGAATACCTTGGAAAATATATTTAGTATCTGTATAGTTAGGGATGGTGCAATCCTTATTAGGGTCGAAATAATTTTGTATCTGAACCTGTCGTGAGTCATAAATCTTTTTGAATTTGATGTCTTCATTTTCAAGGAAATGTTCGATGACACGCACCTTGTAACCATATTCGTCCGTAAGAGGTAGGAAAACACTAGATTCGCCACTTTTTGCAGCTGCTAGCAAAGTTTCTTTTACCTTTGCTGTGATAGTGTCGCAATCGCACCCTTCTTGTTTGGTTTCTTCCAATTCGTCTTTAAATGACATAATTCACTCTCCCTTCACTAAAGAAAAACACGAATACCTTTGAATCGATAGTTAGTTACAGTGACTGGTTTATTAGGGTCGACACCCTCATAACAACCCGTACCCATATGTGTATCGATATAAGGGAATCGAGTTGTTTGATATGAGTCGTACTCCCTTTTGAAGCTGATTTCTTCCTGTGTTAGGAAATGACACACAAATTGGGTTTTGCAATCATTCTCATTGTCAAGGTAGATGAGCACGCTTGATCTACCATCCTTGGCGGCCTCGACAAGGATGCCTTCAACTTGCTTGGCAATATTTTCATAGGTTAAAGCAGCTTCTTTTTCTGCAGCTAGTCGTTCTTTTAAAGATGTCATAGCTAAGTCCTCCAAATCCAAATGTTCTATTTTTACCAAAAGGTAAATCTTTTAAATTATAGCATTTTTGAGTAGAATTGTCAAGTTTTTTGAAAAATAAAAACAAAAAACCGCCCAATTTTGAGCGATTTCTGAAAAAGTATCAAATTAAGCAAGTTTTACGCCAGCTTTTTTTGCGGCAGCGGCAAGAGAAGCTTTTCGGCGAGCAGCTGTATTTTTCTTGATAAGACCTTTTTTAACAGCTTTGTCAAGTTCGCTTTGTACTTTCGAAAGGCTTTTTGCGCTTGGTTCAGCAACAAAAGCTTTAACTGCACCTTTGATATCTTTTTTAATTCCAACGTTGCGTTCGCGTCGTTTTGCGGTTTGTCGCATTCGCTTTACAGCAGATTTAATAATTGGCATTTAATTCCTTCTTTTAGGTTGTTATTTACAATTCAACATCAATTATATATTATTTCGAAATAAAAAGCAAGTATTTCAAATAAACTGTTGACATTTTATTGTGATTATGCTAATATAGAGCTATAAATTATAAAAATAAACAATAGGATTCAATAAATGTCAAAAAATAATGCTCAAGAGCAGATTATCGCAAAATTGAAAGAATCAGAAAGTATTTTGATTGCGGTAAATGATAGCCCAAGTGTTGATGAACTTTCTTCAGCATTAGCTTTAACGCTCGCAATTAATAATTCTGGCAAGCATGCAACGGCGGTTTCAAGTGGAAAAATGCCCGACGCACTAGCTTTTTTGCGCCCAGAAAAAACTTTCGAAAATTCGGTAGATTCTTTACGCGATTTTATTATTGCTTTAAATAAAGAAAAAGCTGATCACCTTCGTTATAAGCTTGTTGGCGATCACGTTAAGATTTTCATTACACCGTATCGTTCGGTAATTTCTGAAAAAGACCTCGAATTCGAACAAGGTGATTTTAACATTGATTTTGTATTGGCTTTAAATGTTGAAAGTCAAGATCGACTCGATGGCGCTTTGGCAGCGCACGGGCGAATTTTTCATGATGCTTCAGTTGGAATTTTAACCATTGGTGAAAACCAAACAAATCTTAACGGAACTCACTGGCACGCTGAAAACGCCAGTTCTTTGAGCGAAATTTCTGTTCAAATTATTGAATCCCTTGGAAAGAAAAATCTTACTCAACCAGTTGCAACTGCTCTTTTGACTGGAATTGTTGCTGAAACTGATCGCTTTTCGAATGCAAAAGCTACGGCTGAAGTTATGAGCCTTGCGGCAAAACTTATTTCATCTGGTGCCGACCAACAACTTGTGGTTTCGAAAATTCGTGAAGCTGAAGAGAAAGCGGGTGAATTTGCCGTGCAAAAAAATGCTAAAATGGAAGAAGCTTTGGAAGAAATTTCGAACGAAAAAGAAGAATCGAGCGAAAAATCTTCTTCAAAGAAAGAGCAAAAGCGTAACGGTGCATTTGTGATTGCGCATGAAGAAGCCAAAAATGAAGCAGAAAAAGCTAATCTTGAAAATTCACAAAATCAAGCCGAAGACGAGCTTGAAGAATCTTTAAATGAACTAAAAAATATTAATAAACCAGAAAATGCTTTTGCTGAACTTGAAGAAGTTGAAGCTCCTGAGCAAAAGCAAGAACTTGCACAAGAAAATTCGAACGAAGATATTTTCGAAAATCCAAGTGAAAATCTTGAAAATGAACAAGTTCAAAATGAAAATTTAGTTGAAGAAAATTCGGTACAAAATATATCGGAAAGCCAAGAATCTTTGGCTGAACAAAATATTTCAATCCCAGCTCCCGAAAACACTCAGCCACAAACTTTCGAAACTATTGAACCTCAAACTGCTCAACCAGAAGTTGCGCCAGTTTTCGAACAACAGAATCCAGCTGAAACTTCTACCACTCAAGAGATTCAAGCTCAA
>CALHCA010000139.1 GCA_937930585.1 uncultured bacterium | reverse complement strand
TAAACAGCTTTCGTGGCACAAATTGGCCAAGTTCACAATCTGCATAAACCTGTGATGCAATTGATAAAATACTTAAATCTCCAGATTTTGCGCAAATTCGCTCGGCAACTTCTTTCTGCACTAAAAGTGTGGCAGTGCTTGGTTTATTGTCACTAGTGAGTAATTTTTCAATAATTTTAGAAGTAATGTAATACGGAACATTTGCTGCTACCTTATAATTTTTAGGTAGTTGATTTAAATCAAAATCCAAAAAATCCGTGTTTATTACAGTTAAATTTTTTCCCGGGAATTGTTCTGGTAGTTTTTTTGCTAAATTTTCATCAAACTCAATTGAGAGAACTTTACCATCTTTACCTGTAAATTTCAAAAGTGAAGAAGTCAAAGTTCCAAGCCCAGGTCCAATTTCAAGTACAAAATCACCATTTTGGATTTTAGCTTCTTCTGCAATTCCATCTAGAACATTCCTATCTCGCAACCAGTGTTGACCAAGTGATTTATTATTCTTTAAGTTCGAATTATCGCTATTTTTAGCTTTTTTCGAAAACTTTTTAACAGATTTTTGATTAAATTTCAAATTTGCCACTAATACCAACCCTTTGCTTTTTTATGGGCATAAGCGTTTTGCCAGCTTCCATAGCGACCAAGTACATAAGAATTCATCCACTTAAGCTGCGTAATTGGGTTTGTTTGCCAGTCAGCTCCAGCTGAAGCCATTTTCGAACCAGGTAAAGCCTGCGGAATACCATAAGCTCCACTCGACCTGTTTGTTGCGTTAACTCGCCAGCCAGATTCTTGACCGATAATTGCATTTGCAGCTCCGTGGTCGCTTGAAGAAATTCCTGCGGCACTCAACCAATCACTGTGCGAGCCAGCTGGTAGATTCACTTTTGTGCCGACAATCTCAACTTGTTTTTTAGCAGCTTTAATTTCTGTCTCGTTAATTTTTTTGCGTGAAACTTCTTTACCATTTTGCATTTCAATTTCATAAGTTACGCTTTTCAAGCCTTTTTCTCCAGCTTCTTTTATTTCTTTATAGCTAGAATCTTTATTCGCATCTTTAATTATTTCGGTTGAAAAAGCAACTTCTTCTTCAGTTGTAATTGTTTGCTTACCGTTTCGCCAAATTCGAAAACTCAAACCGTTCGAAATTATGGTTTTTTTGTCAATTGAAATTCCGTCATCTTTTGTGAGCGATATACTCTTTTCTTTTAAGAAATCTTCTACGGTTTTGCTTTGTGTTCGAAAACTTTCGGTTTTACCAAAAAGTTCAACCGAAATTTCTTTTGCTCGTGTAATTTTTAATGAGTTTGTCGTTCCGTCTTCAAGAATGCTGCCAGATTGTTCGAAGGTAACTTTATCTTCATCATAAATTTTAATTCCAGATTTTTGAACAATTTGCCGTGGGGTTTGAGCGGCGGTCATTACCTTTAATTTCGAATCACCATCTTCAATAACCACTGGTTTTGCACGATAAATATTTACACTATATTCCGTGCCTGTTAGTTCGCCATCAAGGCTTGGCTCAACCGTATCTTCTTTCGAAAAACTAATTTTTTGTGCATTTAATGCTTCTCGAACAGTTTTTGCATTAGTTTTAAAAGAAATTTTTTGACCATTTTCAAAAACGGTTAAAATTTTGTTTCCTTCACCGCTAGCTTTGGCTGAATTTCGCCCAGCAATTGCAAAAATGTTTAATAAAAGTAAAAATCCAAGCGAGATAAATCCCGCAATTGTGATCTGTTTTTTATAAAAATAAATTGGTTGTAAAACTCGCATTATTAAATCTATTTTAGCAAATTAAATTCGAAAGGTCAAATTTTTAGAGCTTTTCAAGGCGCGCAAATTCAGCATTTAATTTGCGAATTTTACCGTTTTCGAACTGAATCTCAATCGCCATTCCATCGATTTCAAGCACTTTCCCTACACCGAAAGCTGGACTTTTTACGCGG
>CALHCA010000138.1 GCA_937930585.1 uncultured bacterium | reverse complement strand
TTAAAAAACCTGCACAAAAAACTCGTGCAATCAAAAACGCCGAAAAGCTTCGCCGTAACCAACCAAAAGAAGAAGTTGCCGAAGAAGCTTAATTCTAAAAAATCACTTTTCATTTCGAAAGGTGATTTTATTTTTTGACAAAAGAAAAAGCCAGTCATAAGACCGACTTAATTACCTGTTGATATTGATGTTAGTGCTGTCACCACTTTTCTTGAGTGTATAATTTATTTCTAAGTCATCAAGAATATCAATATACTCCTTTAGTTGGTTATTATTAACAGCAAATGAATCACCCTTTTTTATAATTTCATCTTTTATATTACTCTCATTAATTATTCTTGAATCTATTACTAAAGCTTTATAGATATAGAATACAGAAGAAATAACAAGCAATATAAATAATAGGGATGGTTTACTATCTTGTTTGTTGCTTTGCATAAATGTACCTCCGAATAGAATAAGCTGACTTCCGAAATGAGTTATTCTGAGAAAGAAATAATTATTTTTTTCTTATCTCCAGAATTTTTTATCTCATAGCTTAACTTTAATTTTTCAGCAGCTTCTACATAGCTAGTAAGATTGCTATTTTCGACTATAATTTCCTTTTTCGAAGCTGTTGATTTTCCGAATAGAAACGTTAATAACAATATTGCAAAGAAGAGGGCAATAGCTAATATGCAACCTCCAAAGCCTTCACCATCTTTTGAGCGATCGTAATATGTCATAAATGTACCTCCTAATTTAGAATGCTTAAAATTATACAACATTAAAAAATATTTGTCAATAATTTGCGAAAAAAAGTAAAATTTGGTAGAATATAAACATAAGAATAATTTAAAAGGAAAAGTGGTGGAAAATTATTTCGAAAAGATCAACCGACGGCGAGTTGGCCAAAATATTGAAGATGTAAGTGAATTCTATGAGGCGATTGAGCGTGCAAATTTAACTAAAAAATTATCGCCCGAACGCCCTTATGTTTATTTTACGATGGAAGTTTATGACAAAAGCAATGGCATTAAAGGTGGTGGTGGCTTGGGCGTTTTGGCGGCTGATACTCGGCGAGTGGCTGAAAAGCTTGAAATCCCATTTGTTTGCGTAACGCCGTTTTACCGAAGAGAGCTTCACCAATCAATCCATAATCTTGATCAACGAGAGGAATTTATTTCAGTAAACCCCGAGGAGTTTGGTTTTGAATATCTTGATGATGTTGAAATTTACACTGAAAATATGCCACCAACACGCCTAAATATTTTTCAAAAAATTCTTGGCTCAACACGGTTTTTGACAATGGGCGAGAGTAATTTTGGTGAGCTTTATGCTGGAGATGGCTCTGGCGATCACAGGCTTTACCAAGAAGTTTCACTTGGTTTTGGTGGTTATAAAGCGCTGAAGATGGTTGGGCTAAAACCTTCAGTCATTCAACTGAATGAAACCGCCACGATTTTTGCAGCCGTTGCTCGGCTTGATGAGCTTGTTCGAAACGGAATGAATCTTTATGAGGCGATTGTTTATGTTCGAAAACACACACTTTACACAAATCACACTTTAGTTCAGGCAGCGGAAAGCGAATTCTCTTTTGACCAATTTAACCGAATTGTAATGCCAAACATCGAATCTTCGGCACTGAAAACCTGGATTTTTGGGCTTTTTCGAAATGATAGGCTGAAGCTTTCAACGCTTACGATTGAACTCGCTGAAGCAAAAAATGGTGTTTCGCGGCTTCACGCAAATGTTGCAGATTATCATGATATCAACGGTGATAAGGTTAAGTTTAAAGCCGTAACAAATGGAATTGATTTGTCAACTTGGGTTTTGCCTGAGATTTTAGAAGATTTTCGAAATAAAGATATTTTTGATAAATTTGACTTGCCAACAGAGAATTATAAAGAAAATTTAGCAAAAATTAGTGCAAAAGATATTCGAGATTTTCGAAAGATTGGTCGAAGAAAACTAAACCAGATTTTAGCTCATAGAAAAGATCAATATGGTCATGTGGTGCAAATCCCTGAAAATGCGATGCTTTTTGATTTTAAGCGGCGATTTGTATCTTATAAACGACCTTGGATGCCTTTCGAAAATATGGAAGAGTTCCGCCGAATTTTGCGAGAAAATAATGCCCATTATATTTTGGCAGGAAAAGTTCACCAAGGTGATACCGAGATGAGAGCTACTTTAAACTCTGTACTTTCGAAAATTGAGTCTGATGATTTTTTGCGTGAGAGAGTTCATTTTATTCAAGATTATGATGAAGAACTAGGCCTGGCTTTGGCTGTTGGCTCAGATGTTTCGATAAATGTGCCAATTGTGGGGTTGGAAGCTTGTGGAACTTCATTTATGAAAGATCTAGCAAATCTTAAAATACTAATTTCAACAGCTGATGGTGGCGTTGCAGATATTTCACCAGCACCATGCTTAGAAGTTAGTGGTGCAAATTATAATGATGAATTAAAGTCTTTGTATCTTCAAATGAATCGCGCTGGGCAGATTTTTAAAGATGATTATTTGCTTGAGAAACAAATTCGAAAACAGCTAAAAGGTTATGTTCCTGTGGTCTCTGGCTCTCGAATGATGAAAGATTATTTGCGACTTATTTTTGGAAAATAATAATTTTAAAACCCGCGAAGATGCGGGTTTTGTCTTTTTATTGTCGATAGCGATTTTGCAAAGCTAATATTTCCTGTTCGCTACTTTTTAAAATTCTCTTGAATGGAATTTTTGAGCCTTCCATTACAATTTCTGCTCCTTGTGGAGCTTTAAGCGGGTATTTTCCGCAAAAAGTTTTTACCTGGTGAACTATAACACATCTTTCTTCAGGTAGAACTTCTTTTATCTTAGCAAAAGTTATGCAAGAGTTACCTCTTGAATCTTTGCTGAGCAAAACCTGAACAGAGTCATGTTTAAGGAACATAGACATAAGGTGCCTCCAATTTTAAGCCTTTCGGCTATAGGATTTCACTATAATAACATAAAAAATAAATAAAGTCAAATAAAAAGCCCTCGAAAATTTTCGAGGGTAAAGTTTTTAACGATCAATGATCTGGCCAGTGTTCAAATTTAGAGCCCTCACCCGGCTCCGGTTTTTTAATTTGAACTTCTTTTGGAGAAGAATTTGTTGTAAGATCGTTAGAAAATTGTAAAGAACTTGCCATTGGCATTCCTCCTGATTTTAAGTCCGTGGACTGGTTTTTATATAATATCACTAAAAAATAAAAAAGTCAAGTTCTTTTTTAAAAAATTGAAAAAAAATCGAAAATATGCTAAAATATGAGTTAATTATGGCTACAATGAAAGAACTACGCGAAGAGCGATTGAGAAAATTAGAAGAAATTAAAAATCTTGGACTAAATCCATATCCTGCCGAAACCGAACGAACGGCGATGGCTGGCGAGATTGTGAATAATTTTGAAAAAATGGAAGGTCAAGAAGTGAAAATTGCTGGGCGAATCGCTGGAATTCGCAAATTTGGAAAACTTGCTTTTATTGTTTTGCGGGATTTTTCAGGGAAAATTCAGCTTTTTATCACGGCTCAAAATCTAGCTGAAACCTCGAAAGAGCAGAATTTAATTGGTTTGAAAGATCTGAATTTACTTGATGTTGGCGATTTTGTTCAGGCGAACGGAAAAGTGATTCGTTCGAAAACTGGTGAAATTTCAGTTGAAACACAAGAGCTAAAGCTTCTTTCTAAATCTCTTCGCCCGATGCCAACTGAACAAGACGGCTTCACGAATAAGGAAGAGCGTTTTCGAAGGCGTTATGTTGATATGAATGTAAATATTGAGGTGCGTGATCGTTTTGTACGTCGTTCGAAGTTTTGGCAAGCGACACGTGATTTTTTGAATGCAAGAGGCTTCTTCGAAATTAATATTCCTGTTCTTGAGCATACAACTGGTGGGGCTGATGCTAATCCATTCGTAACGCATATGGATGCGCTCGATAACGCCCAATTTTATCTTCGAATTAGCCATGAGTTGCCGTTAAAGCGTTTACTTGGCGCTGGTTTTGAAAAAGTTTATGATCTTGGCCCACGTTTTCGAAATGAGAATTATTCAGATGAACATTTGCCTGAACATATTGCGATGGAATGGTATGCAGCTTACTGGGATTGGCGAGATGGTTTGAAATTCCAAGAAGAAATGTTTAAATATGTTCTGGAGCAAACTTTTGGAACCTTGCAATTCAAGCTTGGTGATTTTGATGTTGATCTTTCGAAAAAGTGGGAAGAGTGGGATTATGCTGAAACTATTGAGAAGAGATATGGTTTAAACCCTTACACTTGTTCGCTTGAAGACGTTAAAGCTGCCTTAAAAGCTAATAATTTAGAAGTTGAACAGACTGAAAATAAAGCTCGCGGAATTGATAAATTATGGAAAAATATTCGAAAAGATGTTGTTGGGCCAATTTGGTTAGTTAACACGCCAACATTTATTTCACCACTTGCAAAAACTCACACTGATCGACCAGAAATGACACAGCGAGCACAAGTTGTGATTGCTGGTTCAGAGTTGTGTAATTTATTTAGTGAGTTGAACGACCCGATTGATCAGTTGAATCGTTTTGTTGAGCAGCAAAAAATGCGAGATAATGGTGATGATGAAGCGATGATGCTTGATATTGATTATGTTGAGATGCTAGAATATGGAATGCCACCGGCTTGTGGAATGGGATATTCTGAGCGAGTATTTTGGATTTTCGAAGGTGTTACCGCACGCGAAGGTGTACCTTTCCCGCAATTAAAGCATGAAATTTCAGAAATTACGAAAGATATCTACCCAGAGTTAAATCTCTAGTATATTGGCTTTTTTTAAGAAATATGTTAAAATAATGTACGGATTGAGCTTTCAAAAGTTCTAATTCGTACATTTTATTTTTCGAAAGCTAAAAAACTCTTTTGAAATTTGCTTTTTGGCGCTGAGTCTATAAAAAATTATGGATTCGGCGCTTAAAAGCAAAAAATAGAAAAAGGAGGTCATAGTAATGACCAATATTGAAATCTTTAATCTTACGCAGCATCCAATTAACATTGTAGATGAAAACAATGTGACTATATTAAATATTGAGCCAAAACGCAATCCTGAAATGGAGATTAAAATTTCTAGAAATGGGACACTTGGAGGAGTTCCAATCACAAAGGTTAAATCTATTAAAATAAGAGATTTACCGCCCTTTAAGGTTGGTATATTCTATATTGTAAATCTTAATATTGTGCATGCTGCAAGAGCTGAGGGCCGGACAATTTCTGATTTATTGTTAGTTTGTCAATGTGCATATGGTGAAGATGGTGGTTTTATCGGATATCGTAGCTTGACTTTTCTTGAATAATTTTTGTATTTCGAAAAAATCCTTAAACCTCGCAAAAATGTGGGGTTTTATTTTTTGAAAAAACTTTAAAAAAGTCCCAAAAAACTGTTGACATTATAAAAAAAATTAGGTAAAATAGTATAGCGTTAAACAAATGGAGTAAAAAACGGAGTTTAGCGAACACTTTAACAATTTAATTGTGCAAATTTATCGTCAGTCTATTTTGTAGATTATCAATTTGATAATTCTTTTTTATGGAGAGTTTGATCCTGGCTCAGGATTAAC
>CALHCA010000137.1 GCA_937930585.1 uncultured bacterium | reverse complement strand
CTAGCAATTAAAATGGGATACGGAAATAATAAATTTATTGAAGTTCGCGAAACCGTCAATAGGAAGTTTTATATTTTTGAAGAATATGAAGCCGAAAAAGATGGAGTAGAACAAATTTTCTTCTTGATAGAGCCAGAATTTATTTTTGAATCTGCTGATAAGCCAAGTCAAAATGGGAAAATCACTCGCTATCATGAAGTGATTTCGGAAGAAGTGAAGAAGTTTTTAACAAATCTTTCGAAAGATGCTTATGAAAGCCTACATGAGCAACTTTGCATTGACGGAGTAATTGAAGTTCCCATTACTTTGCCGGAAGGTATTCATCCGCCGACGCTGTATAAATACTTTAAGCGGTATAAGTCCAAGACATTATTTAGAAACGTCGCTGGGTTCAGGCGACCCCATGCTGATAGCGAGGCTCGCAAACAGGGGTATAACCTGTATGTAAAAGTGACCGGACTGGATTTCTAATTCTCAAGCTCCAATCTAAATTTGGGGCTTTTTAATTGACTTTTATTTTTAAAAGTGTTATAATCTATGCTATAAAACACTTTTCCCATCTGGGACGAACCTTAAGGAGGACCAACTATGGTTACAACTATATCAAATGCTAAATTGATCGAAAACCATCACGCTGTTGATGGGAAAACTTTGCATGATGAACTTTCGATAAAAATTCGAAAGGTCTTTGCAGAAGATCTAAGTGATCAAGAAATTGAGAATGCAGTTAATCAATGCTCTATAGGACGCAAATATATTATTGAGTTTCCCGTTAGTGATATTTTCGAAGAAGAACACCAATATGACATCAATAATGTTATTCGAATGAGCCCTTTGTTTGAATCTGTTTGTCGGCTTAAAATTTTCTATAAAGAAAAAACAAAATTTGCAAGAGTCTGGCTCAAAGGAGATATTAGGAAGTTTCTCTCTAAAGGCCATAAGCATCATAAATCATAACAGCTGCGGTCAACACGCCTCGCCAAAATGGCGGGGTTTTTCTATTGACTTTTTTTATTTTTTATGTTATTATAGTTATGTTTTAAAGCAAAAAAACAAAAAGGAATCAAATGAAACAAAAAAAGATTAAAAAAGTAATTGAATATTTTGACCCAATTTTTAAGAAAAATTTTAAATTGAAAATTGAAAAAGGAATTTCGAAAGACGCAGAGCTTAAAATTACCCTCCCCAAAGAAAAAAATTTCTTTCGTGGTGTGAGCTTTAGCGAAAATATTAGCCTAAAAAAGCTCGCAAACGGTAGCTGGATCAAAACTCTACATGCAAAATTTGGCGAAGGTGCAGAAGAAATGTTTGGCGTGAATGAAATCAATGAAGAAAGCGAGTTAGAATCTCGCGACGTGCGAATCATCGCCTTTATCGAAAAGAGTTTAGCTTAATATAATTGATCGTAGTAATAATAAAAGACCTCTTAAATTTTAATGACAGAGGTCTTTTATCTTATCTATTCTATTTAATAGTTTCTCTTAATAACAATTATAGAAATCACAGAAAGTGCAGCACCACCGATGAAAAGTAAATTTTTAACAAAATTATTTTCGAAACCTGTGTTTGGCGCACTAATATTTTCCTTTGGCTTCTTCTCTTCTTTTACTGGGTTCAAAGGTTTTTCAGGTGCAGGAACGCTTTTCTTTTTATAAACAAATGTTACAATCTTTACACCTTCTTCAACTTTTCCAGTTTTAGGTGATGAGTTTTTAAGTAGTTCAGCTTTTTCGAATCCTTCGAATTGCTTTTCTTCGGCAGTATAGTCTGTGCCTACCTGAACTTTATTCGCTAGCAAAACTTCAGGAGCAAGGCTTGCGCCGTTCTCATCTTGATAGCGCACAATCACAGATCCACGCTTTTTGATGTCTGCGTAAGCTTTCATTTTTGTACCGTTTATTGTACCACCCGCAGACCTTTCTGAAGAAAAATATTTATCATCACCTCGGTAGATCTCTGCAGTTGCAGAAATTGGGTTTAATCTACCTTCATTATAGTTGACTGTTTTTTCGCTAGTATCTAAAATAGTCAATCTCGGTAAGAATTGATACAAAGCTTTATCATCAGCAACTTCTACAATCTGATATACAAGCTCGTGGCTTGAATTTTTTATAACTTTATACTTTAAGTCTACACCAGTCTTGAGCAAGACACCTTTCGAAGTAGCATTATCACCATAGTTAGGATATAACTCTTGTGTATAAACACTAGTAACTGTACTCTCTTTTGGATTTAAGCTAGTATTAAATGCAACACCAGAAGATTCAGGTAATTTCATCTTAACAATGTCGCCCGGTTTAATGTATTTAGGATTATTTTTATCTGATTGTCGTATTCCAAAATCAAAAATATTTCCATCTACATTTTCACCGTCTTTACTGCTAGCTAGAAAAGTATTTATCCTAAAATCTATTTCAGGAGAAATTTTATTTACACCGCTAATTGTTCCAGTTTTATGTGCAATCTCTTTATTATTTACTTTTACAGAATGCTCAATATTATATTTATGATTCACATAGGCAGAATAATTATTGTCAACAAGTTCAATAGAAAGCTCCATATTCGAAAATTTCTTAGCTTGCTCATTAAAAATTAATTTATACTCGGAATTCCTAGCTGAACTTTTCTCTGGTATAATATCCTCAGCTTCAGGATGACCTTTTATAGCTCTTCGAACAAAGCCACCTATGTGATCTTCAGCCTTAATAAAATTCATTTTACCAATAATTACATCTTTGTAGCGGATATCCCTATTCGATAATCCACTATCGGTAAGGTTCTCGAGCCTAAGATCAATGTAGTCACCAGCATTGATGTTCTGCCCATTTTTAACATTTATATTAATTTTAGTATTAGTACGATTAGCCGCAGTCCCTGAAGAAAGCTCTTTAATTTCACCCGTTGCGTCAACATCAATTCTCTTTGCTGTGTCGGCAAACGCAGGTTGAGCCAAAAACATAGCACAAACAGCACCCATAAAAGCATAAACTGCTATTTTGTTCTTAAACATTTCTCTCCCTCTATTTTTTATTACTTATGCTTAAAATTATAACTGGTTATGTATAAAAAGTCAAGACCTTAAAAATCGCAAAAATAAAACTCCACTGTTATTAGTGGAGATTTATTACAAATGCACTATTTGTTATTCATTAACACCAAGTTCGATGCGTGAGAACTGTCGGATAACGATATTTTCACCGAGCTTAGCGATTGCTTCTTTCAAGAATTGTTCAACAGATTTACTGTCGTCCATAATGTAAGTTTGTGAAAGAAGAACTTTTTCAGTAAAGTATTTTTTTACTTGGCCGTCAACAATTTTGGCCGCAATTTCAGCTGGTTTCCCTTCTTTCGAAACTCGCTCTTCAGCTTCAGCCTTAACGCGAGCAATTTCTTCAGCTGGAATATCAGCTTCACTAGCATAAACTGGCGCCATAGCAGCAATTTGCATAGCAATTTGGTGTGCAAAGTTTTTGAAATCTTCAGTTCGCGCAACGAAATCAGTTTCACAGTTAACTTCAACAATTACACCAATTCGGCCACCGTGAACATAAGCTTCAACCAAACCTTCGCGAGCTTCGCGGTCACCTTTTTTCTCAGCTTTTGTTAGACCTTTTTTGCGAAGAGCTTCAAGAGCTTTGTCGAAATCGCCTTCAGCTTCAACAAGAGCTTTTTTGGCGTCGGTTAAACCAAGACCTGTCAATTCTTTTAGTTTTTTAATTTCTTCAACAGAAACAGCCATTTTTATCCTTTCGAAATTTAAGAATTATTTATCAGTTTTAGCTTCTTTAATAGCTTCAATTGTATAATCCAATAGCAATTTAACACCTTTAATAGCGTCATCGTTAGCTGGAATCACATAATCAATTCCATCTGGATTTACGTTTGTGTCAACAATCGCAACCACTGGAATATTCAAAGTTTTAGCTTCACGAATTGCGTTTGCGTCAGCGATTGCGTCAGTTACGAACAAAATTCCTGGGCGGCCCATTAAATCTTTGATTCCGCCGTATTTTGTATTTAAAGCTTCGATTTCTTCAGCATATCGTTGAACTTCAAGTTTTGAATATCGTTTTGCAAGCTCACCGCTGGCCATTCGTTTTTCAAGAGTTTTCAATTTCTTGATTTGCTGGTTTACAGTTGCTGAGTTTGTAAGCATTCCGCCAACCCATCGTTCAACAACATATGGTTGTTTTACGCTTTCAGCAGCTTCACGAACAGCTTCTTTAACTTGTTTTTTAGTTCCCACAAAAAGAACTTTTCGACCACCCTCAACTGCTTTAGTAATAGCTGGAAGAGCCTTTTCAAGGCCTTCAACAGTTTTAGTCAGATCAATAATGTGGCTATCTTGACGCTTACTGTGAATATATGGCGCCATTTTTGGGTGCCAGCGCGAAGTTTTGTGACCAAAATGAACGCCAGCTTCAAGCAATTGCTTGATATCAACTTTTACAGACATTTTAACTCCTTTGTCTTCATTTTTGGGGATATTTTCGAAAAACTCTCGAAAGGAATTCTCCCAAAAATTGTTTCATTAATTTATATTACTGTATAATTTTATCATAAAAAAATATATAAATCAAGAAAACCGCCAACAAAGACGGTTTTATCATTGAAACACTAAATTCTTTTAACAACGAATAAAGAAGATATTGCAAGAAGTATTGCCCAAGAAACAAAGATGATCGCTAATTTAGCATCTCC
>CALHCA010000136.1 GCA_937930585.1 uncultured bacterium | reverse complement strand
TAGAAGCTGATTCAAGATTGAAGTTTTTGCAAGTTGCGCGCGGTTGCGGTGAACTTTTAAAATCAAATCATAAATTTTGGTCACATTTTGGCCAGTTTTCGAACTCGTAAAAATTAACGGAGCCCAAGGAGTGAATTTAAAGTAATATGCAATTCGTGGCGCCAAAGCATCACGGGTGAAGGCATCTTTTCCTTCAACGCTATCCCATTTCGAAACTACGATAATCATCCCTTTTCCGGCATCATTAATTAAGCCAGCAATTCGTTGGTCAAGCTGAGTATTAAGTTCGTTTGCATCCATTAAAAGTAAGCAAATATCGGCTTCGTCAATTGCGTTTAATGTTCGAAGTACGCTAAATTTTTCGATTCCAACTTCTTGTTTGCCAGGTTTTCGCATTCCGGCCGTATCGATAATTTCGATGTTTTTTTCATTAAAGCGAATTTGCGTTTTGTTAGTGTCGCGAGTTGTTCCAGCAACATTTGCAACAATCGCCTGCTGTTTACCTGCCATCGTATTGAAGAGATAAGATTTTCCGGCATTTGGGCGACCAACTAAAGCCACACGAATTATATCTTCGTCGCGTTTTTCTTCTTTAACTTTTGGAATTTTTTCAACAATTTCGGTTAAGAGTTCATCAACACCAGCATTATGTTCGGCAGAAGTTCGAATAATCGGCTTAATACCAAGTCGCAGAAATTCTTCATTTGGCAAATTCCCTTTTAAGTCAGTTTTGTTCAAAACTAAAATTACTGGCTTTCGAGATTTTAAAGCCTTTTTTGCAATCAAGCGATCTTCGTTCGAAAAAGGTTTGGTGCTATCAAGAACTACCAAAATTAATTCACTAGCATCAACTGCGTCTTGGATTTGTTCTTGGATTGTCGCTTCAAACTCATCATTTGGGTCTTTTAAACCAGCTGTATCAATCAGCCAGAAAGCCTGTTTTTTATAAGTAACTTTACCAAGAACACTGTCGCGCGTCGTTCCGGCTTCTCGTGCAACAACAGCTTGCTGGGCACGAATCATTCGATTAAAAAGCGAAGATTTTCCAACATTCGCCTGACCAATAATTGCAACTTTAGGGAGATTTTTAGACATAGTTTCTTAATTATAACACAATATGCCTAAAAATTCAAACTTTTCGAAATTAAAACCCAACTTTAATTTTTTGTTTTCGAAGATAAATTTCAGATAAAAAGAATTGCAAAAATCCAACGATTGCAGTGGTTAAGAATACGCCAGTCAAGCCAAGGTTTAAGGTTTTTAGAAAAATTAAAATTCCAATTGGGGTTAGAATACTGGTTACTGCCGCATAAATAACTTGCATAGTGCCATTGTATTTTTTCAAAAATGAACGCGTAATTGAAAGCAGAATATAATAGCGAATTTTTGAACCAACTTCGATCGCGAATAAAATCAAAATCATCGGATTGAGGATTGCGTTTTTTACTGCTGAATCGTTTGAAATAATATTCACCCAAATTGGCGCCGAAAATCCAATCGAAACTGTAAGAATAAAGAAAAATTTTAAAGCTAACCGCCAAATAAATTTATTATTTTGATAAACTTCTTTTTGTGTTTTAAAGCCTAATTTTGAGTTGTAAGAAACGTCAACATTTGCAAGTTCGCCTGCTGCAGAACCTACGCCTTCAAGAAAAGCGCCAATTGTATAAATCCAGTATCGGGCTGAAACGAATGATGGTGAAAGATATAACAACGATGATGTCGTAAAAATAGCAACAATTCGTGGAGCTAATCTGCGGATAATTTCCCATTTTGTATTTAACCAAAGTTTTTTAATCCATTTCTGATCCAATTCAAAACCATTTTTAAAGAAGTTCGGGCAAGGTTTAGCAATTAAAAAATAAATCAATGGAATTGCGTTAGCCAAAAAACAGGCAATCATCATTCCATTCGCTCCCCAATTAAAAACCCAAAGCGCTATAAAAGAACCAATCGCCATAAACCAAGTTGTAGCGTGGTCGAGAATCATTGCTTCTCGTGTTCGAAAAGTTGCTTTCAGATAAGAAGTTATTAAAAACTGGCTTGGGCAAATCAAGAAAATTGTTGCTACACAAATTCGCCAATAAGGCACGTACATTGAAAGCAGTTCTTTCGAAACTCCAAGGCTACCGAGAATTTCGCCCGCAAAAATAAAAGAAACAAGAGCGGCTGGTGTTAAAATTAAATAAACCAAATAAAATGCATTTTTTAAAGGTTTCGAAGCTTTCTCTGCGCTTTTACTCACCATGTAAGCCGGCAAATTTGCAACTAGAGCTGTTCGAACGGCATAATAAGCGCATGAAAGTACCACCCATAGTGTATCTGATACTGCAAACATTGTTAGTGATTTTTGAGCATAAGCCACATTTGGATACCAGGCCATTACTAGCGCCCAGTTTGCTTCAACAAGATTATCGGCGATCGTGCCGAGAAAATTATCGAAGAACATTTTTCGGAGTTCTTTTTTAGTTTTTAGCATATTCAATTATTGTATAATTTTTCGAAATAAAAATCAATATTGAGAAAATGCTCAAGCTTGTGAACTTGAGTCTAACTCTGGCAATGAAGACAAAATTCCGATTGAAATTAAGAAATATTTTGAAGATATTTTGGATATCTTTT
>CALHCA010000135.1 GCA_937930585.1 uncultured bacterium | reverse complement strand
AATCTCTAATTTTATAGAGAATCCATTAAATATTGAAATATAAAGAATCGCATAATAAATAACCAATGATGATATTATTGATATAAAAAGTACTTTTGGCTTTATTGTCTTTTCGATAATATCTAGTAGAAAATCCAAAAAACTGGAGTGAAAAATACTTCGAAAAAGATTATTTTTAAAATTTGAGTCTTTATGTATAAAATCTAGTATTTTTTTATAGGTTTGATTATTTTTCATTATTTCATTTCTCCTGAGTATTGGCTAAAGTAACGGATTTCTTTGTATAATAAATTTATACGAAGTGTCATAATTATTGATGCAAAAAATAGGATAGTTAAAAATAGCAAAATTATATATTGTTCAAGAACTGGAACTGAATTTAGGAGGTAGTCAATATTTTTTATAAAAGGACATTCTATCGGGGTTTTTAAAGTTTCGCCAAAATTTAATTTAATAAAACAGTCAAATGATTCCCCTTGTTGTTTAAAAGTTGGGATTTTATCTTTAATTTTTATTGCAAAAAATTTACTTTTTGACTCTCCAGGTTTAATACTAGAATTATTCCAATACATTATATTATCTTTAATGTTATAATCTCCTCCGTCAAGGAGGTCGGCATATTCTAGTATATCTGATACATCAACTTCAAAATTTGAACCCTGAACTTTTTCTGAATCATTGGTTGCCGTTAATGTATAAGAAATAATATCTTTAGGTCGGAGTATATGTTTTGCTGTTGATTTTACACTGTAGGTTAGATTAGGATTTAATGATGTTTTTTTTACTATATTATTAGATTTAGTTTTTAAAGGTAGGATATTGGTTAAAAATATTGTAAAAAATACAAAAATAATAGCAAAAATACTAAAAATCCACCATTTTAAATCATTTTTTAGTTTTCTTTCATAATCTTGTATTTTTTTACCCATAGAAGGGCTGCGGTAATAACCTAAAATAATATCTTTAAACATGTCCCACCTTTTAACTTAATGCTTATATTTTAGCATATTTTTTATAAAAAAATAAGCTTTATTTGAATTTTTTTATAAAATAAGATATAATACAGATATAAATTTTATTTATGAAAGTTCTGAATGAGAGGTAAGAATGTCTAAACAAAAAGAAAATAATTACGACGGTTCTCAGATCCAAGTTCTTGAGGGTCTTGAACCTGTTCGAAAGCGCCCCGGAATGTATATCGGCTCAACCGGTTATGATGGTGTTCATCATCTTATTAAAGAAATTGCCGATAACTCTATTGACGAAGCAATTGCTGGCTATGGTACGAAAGTTATTGTGCGAATTTTAGATGATGGTGGAATTAATATTACAGATGATGGACGGGGTATCCCTGTTGATATTCATCCAAAAACTGGAAAAAGCACACTTGAAACTGTTTTAACTGTTCTTCACGCTGGTGGAAAATTCGGCGGCGGTGGATATAAAGTTTCATCTGGATTACATGGCGTGGGCTCAAGTGTCGTGAATGCGCTTTCAACAAAAATGATTGCTGAAGTTGTTAAGAAAGGCCAACTTTATAGAATTGAATTTGAGCGAGGTGTCCCAACTACTGAACTTAAGAAGCTTGGTAAAACTGATCGTGAAGATGGAACAAGCATAACGTTTTATCCAGACCCAACGATTTTTAAAGAAACTATAACATTTGATTATAAGTGGGTTGTTAATTATCTTCGTCATCAAGCATATCTAACCAAAGGTGTTTATACTCAAGTTGATGATGAACGAACTGGTGAACGACAGGCTTTCTATTTTGAAGGTGGAATCCAAAGTTACGTAAAGAGTCTAAATGTTGGAAAGGAAGTTCTTTCTGATCAGCCATTTTATGTCGAAAAACAGGTTGAGGATTCAATGGTTGAAGTGGCAATTCAGTATAACGATAGTTATAATGAGAATGTTCGTGCTTTTGCAAACAACGTGATTAACCCAGATGGTGGAACTCATGTTGTAGGTTTTCGAAGTTCTCTAACTCAAATGATTAACGAATATGCTCGCAAGAATAATCTTTTAAAAGAGAAGGAAGAAAATCTTTCTGGTGATGATATTCGTGAAGGTTTAACTGCAATTATTTTGGTAAAATTGCCAGATCCACAATTTGAAGGTCAAACCAAAAATAAGCTTGGTAATCCAGAAGTTCGCCGTTATGTTCAACAAGTAATGAATGAGTATTTTGGCTATTATCTTGATGAGAATCCAGCTGTTGCTAAAAAAATTGTAAATAAAGCTCTTCTTGCGGCTCGAGCCCGAAAGGCTGCGCGTGCAGCTCGCGAAAACGTGATTCGAAAAGGTGTTTTGGATGGCTTGAATCTACCAGGAAAGCTTGCAGATTGTTCTTCAAAGAAACCGGAAGAATGTGAACTCTATATTGTTGAGGGAGACTCGGCAGGTGGATCAGCTAAAAACGGCCGCGATGCTCGAACACAAGCAATTTTGCCACTTCGAGGTAAAGTTTTAAATACAGAGCGTGCACGCCTTGATAAGATGCTTGCAAATAATGAGATCGTTTCGTTAATTAAAGGAATGGGTGTTGGAATTGGAGAACAATTTGATATTTCTGGCTTACGATATCACCGAATTATCATTATGACCGATGCTGATGTTGATGGAAGTCATATCGCAACACTTCTAATGACTTTCTTTTTCCGATATATGCGTGAAGTTGTTGAAGGTGGACACATCTATCTTGCGAAACCTCCGCTATTCTTATTAAAGGGTTCAGGAAATAAACACTATTATGTTTATAGCGATGAAGAACGTGACGCGAAAATTAAAGAATTAATTGAAGAGCGAAAAGCCCGTGGAACACAAATTAATCCAGAAGATAATGAGATAAAACAAGCTGGCTTAACGGGAATTCAGCGATATAAGGGTCTTGGTGAAATGGACGCAACTCAACTTTGGGAAACAACAATGAATCCAGAAAACCGTGTCTTAATTCAATTAAAGCTTGAAGATGCTGAGCGTGCAGATGCAATTTTCACGAAGTTGATGGGAAGTGAAGTCTCAATGCGAAAGAGTTTCATTCAGACAAATGCGAAATATGTTAACCTTGAAGAATTGGATGTTTAATTATGGAAGATGAGAATAAAAAACCTCTTGAAGGTGAAATTATCGAACAACAAAATCATTCGAAAGTTTTGGAATATCGCACGGTTGAAGATGTGATGGAAGATTCATTTCTTCGTTATTCAATGTCTGTTATTATTGACCGTGCATTGCCTGATGTTCGAGATGGAATGAAGCCGGTTCATCGCCGTGTTCTTTATACAATGGGAGAAATGGGTGTTCGACCGGGTTCTTCATTTAAGAAGTCTGCGCGTATCGTTGGTGATGTAATGGGTAAATATCACCCACACGGTGACAGCTCTATTTATGATTCTATGGTTCGTTTGGCGCAAGACTGGGTGATGAGATATCCTCTTGTTGAAGGCCAGGGAAACTTCGGTTCAATGGATGGCGATCCTGCAGCCGCTATGCGTTATACTGAAGCAAGGCTTGGCCGAATTGGTGATATTTTACTAAACGATCTTGATAAAGATACGGTTGATTTTCGACCAAATTATGATGGTTCTGAAAGTGAACCGTCAGTTCTTCCGGCAAAATTACCAAACCTTCTTTTGAATGGCCAAATGGGTATTGCTGTTGGTATGGCGACAAGTATTCCAACACATAATTTAAGCGAAATTGTTGACGCAACTGTTGAATTGATAGATAATCCAGAAGCTAAGCTTGAGGATCTAATGAAATATGTTAAAGGCCCAGACTTTCCAACAGGTGCGGTAGTTTATGGTGGAACTCCAATGATTCAGGCTTATCGAACTGGTCGCGGAAGCGTTACTATGCGTGCAGTTGCTGAAATTGTTGAAACTAAACGCGGTCGCCATCAAATTGTAGTTTCAGAAATTCCATACAATGTTAATAAGGCTTCATTAATTGAGAAGATTGCAGATCTAGTCAAAGAAAAGAAAATCACAACAATTGCCGACCTTCGAGATGAATCTGCGCGCGGAACGGTTAAGATTGTGATCGATCTTAAGAAGGATGCATACCCAAAGAAAGTTTTAAATCAGCTCTATAAATTAACTCCACTGCAATCAAACTTCCATTACAATATGCTTGCTTTGGTTGATGGTGTTCAGCCGCGAGTACTTGGCTTAAAAGAAATGCTTGATGAATTCGTAAAGCATCGCCGAAATGTTGTGCGTCGCCGAACAGAATTCGAACTTAAAAAAGCAAAAGCTCGCGCTCATATTTTAGAAGGTTTGAAGATTGCGCTTGATCATATCGATGAAGTTATTGCAACGATTCGAGCTTCGAAAACTACAGATATTGCTGAAAAAGCTTTGCGTGAAAAGTTTGGTCTAACTGAAATCCAAGCAAAAGCAATTCTTGCAATGCAACTTCGCCGATTGACTGGATTGGAACGTGAAGCAATCGAGGAAGAATTAGCGGCATTGTTGAAACTTATTGGTGAGCTTGAAGCTATTCTTGCCGATGAAAATGAAATTTTGCGAATCATTAAAGAAGAGCTTCTCGAAATGAAAGAGAAATATGGTGATGAACGAAAGACTAAGGTTATTAACCATGAACTTGGTAAATTCTCTGATGAAGAGCTGATTCCTGAAGAGGAAAGCGTAATTCTCTTAACTAGTGAAAATTACATCAAAAGAACTCTCCTTGCAGATTATCGCCGGCAAAATCGTGGTGGAAAAGGCAAGCGTGGAATGACAACAAAAGATCAAGATATTATTGATCAGTTGGTCCCAGCAAGCACACACGATTGGCTATTATTCTTTACAAATAAGGGTCGAGTATTTAGGCTTAAAGCTTATGAAGTTCCTGCTGCAAGTCTTCAAGCAAAGGGTGTTGCAGCGGTAAATCTACTACAACTCCAACCTGAAGAAAAAATTACATCAATCATCAAGCTTGAACAAAATAGTAGTACAGAAGATTACCTCTTTATGGCTACCGTAAAGGGTACTGTAAAAAAGACAGCACTTAAAGATTTTGCGAATATTCGAACTAATGGCCTAAATGCAATTAATCTTGATGAAGGTGATGAACTTCGTTGGATTCAAAAAACTGATGGTCAGAGTGATATTATCGTTTCAACATCAGCTGGTCAAGCTGTTCGCTTTAATGAAAATGATGTTCGAGCAATGGGCCGTGCGGCTCGTGGTGTTCGTGGTGTTCGACTTCGACCAAATGATAGCGTTGTTGGGATGGACGTTGCAAAAGATGGAACGCAAAAACTTCTTGTAATTTCAGCAAATGGTTACGGAAAAGCAACAAAAGTCTCGAACTTTGAAGTTAAACATCGTGGCGGAATTGGTGTTAAAGCCGCAATCGTAACCGCAAAAACTGGTCCAATCGTTTCAGTTCAAACTTTGCCAGAGGCTGTTTCTGATGCGTTAATGATTTCAAGCGGTGGTCAAACAATTCGTGTTGCAGTTAAAGATATTCCAACTTTGGGTCGAACTACACAAGGTGTTCGAATTATGAAGCTTTCGGATAATGATACTGTTGCAAGTGTTGGCTTGATGGAAGAAAGTCGAGAGGAAGAATAATGCCAAGATATTTAGTAATTTTTGTGTTAGCATGGGTAATTGCGCAAGGTGCTAAATATATTCTAGAAATTCGAAAAGATAAAACCGCAAAATTTAAGCGAATTATCACTGAGAGTGGTGGGATGCCAAGTTCTCACAGTTCAGTGGTAATTGCGCTGGCAACACTTGTTGGTTTGCATGAGGGTGTTTATTCTTCAATTTTTGGTTTAGCTTTTGTATTTGCGATGATAGTAATATATGATTCAATGAAAGTTCGGTTTTCGAACGGAATTCAAGCGCAAAGAATTAATGAAATCATTGAAAAACAGAATTTAAAAATCAAAAAAGTCCGAGTCGTTAAAGGCCATACTCCGCTAGAAGTTGCCGTTGGTTCAGTTATTGGAATTTTTATTGGATATATAGCATTTTTACTTGGTTTATAGATTAAAATGGATAGGCTTTTTGAGGCCTATCCAGTTTTTTATAAATTTTATTTTAAAAAAGTATTGACTTTCGAAAATCTATTGAGTATAATGGTTAATAGTTCAGCGCGCGGAGTAAAAAACGAGGTTGAATAAAACTGAACTTTAACAATTTAATTGTGCAAATTTATCGTCAGTCTATTTTATAGATTTATCAATTTGATAATTCTTTTTTATGGAGAGTTTGATCCTGGCTCAGGATTAACGCTGGCGGCGTGCCTAACACATGCAAGTCGAGCGGCAGCGAGTTTTACACTGAATTCTGGAAGCTTCTAGTTGAAAGAGAAGATTTATTCAAGAATTTTGTGTAAAATGTCGGCGAGCGGCGGACGGCTGAGTAACGCGTGGGAACGTACCCCAAAGTGAGGGATAACGCATCGAAAGGTGTGCTAATACCGCATATGGTCTTCGGATTAAAGCCTTCGGGCGCTTTGGGAACGGCCTGCGTAAGATTAGATAGTTGGTGGGGTAATGGCCTACCAAGTCGACGATCTTTAACTGGTTTGAGAGGATGATCAGTCAGACTGGAACTGAGACACGGTCCAGACTCCTACGGGAGGCAGCAGTGAGGAATC
>CALHCA010000134.1 GCA_937930585.1 uncultured bacterium | reverse complement strand
ACGAGACGAATAGTTTTCGAAACCTCGTCGTTCACTCAAATTTCTATTCCTTCTTTCCATTTTAAAGAATCTTATGCTCTGCCAGCGCCAAAATTACACCGATAAAGGCCATAACCATTCCGATAATCCAAAAACGCATTGTGATTTTAGTTTCTTCCCAGCCAGTCGCTTCAAGATGGTGATGAATTGGCGCAGAGATGAAGATTTTTCGCTTAAATACTTTTTTCGAAAAAATTTGAATCGCGCTTGAACCAGCTTCGATCACAAAAATTAAGCCAATTACAGGAAGAAGAAGGAGTGAATTCGTAAGCATTGCAACCACCCCAAGAGTTGTTCCCCAAGCAAAAGAGCCAACATCACCCATAAAGAAACGCGCAGGATAAACATTAAACCATAAATACGCAAGAAGTGCGCCAAGAACAGTAAAACAAAATACCGCTAAATTATGCTGATTCTGAACAAGAGCAATAATTCCGAAAGCAGCAAAAGCAGCACTCAATAATCCACCCGCCAAACCATCAAGCCCGTCAGAAATATTTACAGCATTACTTGTTGCAACAATCGCAAAAATGAATAGTGGGACCATCCAGTATCCGATCTCAAGATTACCGACAAAGGGAATCATAACACTTGTAAAGTGAAGCTTAAAAGTAAAAAACCACGCCAAAAAACTAGCAAGAGAGATGATCATTGCAAATTTAACAGGAGCACGTAGCCCAGCATCTTTACGATTTGAGCCCCAAATATTTAAGATATCATCAATTAAACCAATAAATGCGCCCCCAGCAAGGCCAGCAAGCGGAAGCCAAGTTTGTTCACGTTTCAAATTCAGCAAAACAGAAATAACAATAACTGCAACTACACCGATAATTCCTGCCATAGTAGGAATATTACGTGCAATTTTTTTGGCGTGTAATTTATTTACAACAGTTAAAGCTTCACCCGTAACGGATGCTGTTTTTTGCTTCTTCCAGAATTTATATTTATAAGCAATAAAAGTGTAAAGCGGTGTTAAGCCCATCGCCAGAATGAATCCAGCAAGGCTAAATAATGCAGAAACGATTAATTGATTTGTGATATTTAACATATTCCCTCTTTAATTCTTTGGTTTAATCTCTAAATAATTTAATAGCCAGTTTGAAATTTCGGTGAAAATCGGTGCAGCGTCTTTCGAACCTTGCAAATTCTGATTTTCACCCCAAACCGCTACCATTATAACATACTCAGCTTCATCTCCGCCACCAAAACCAACATAACTACCAATTGTTTGGTAATCAACATATTTTCCGCCAACAATCGTTTGGCTTGTTCCAGTTTTTCCACCAATTTGATAGCCCGCCGGATCTTTTACGCCACCAACTTTTCGAACACCTTCTAGAACTTGTTTCATCTGTTCACTGGTTTCTTTCGAAATTACCGCTTGTTTATTGATTTCAGGCTCTTTATTCGAAAGTTTCCCATTTTCATCAACTATTCCTTGAATTACACTTGGCTTATATAAAGTTCCACCGTTCACTAACGAAGAAAAAGCATTTGCTGTTTGAAGCATCGTTGTAGTCATACCTTGGCCGAAAGTCATATTCGAATATCGAACTGCATTTCCTTCAGCTTGTTTTTGAGTACTAAGCTATCGTTCATCTCTTTACCGGACCAAGCTCATAAAAAATATCCCGAAAAAAGAATCGGGATATTTGAAAAGTTTTATTTAAGATTTTTCTTTGTCGGCAGATTGAGCTTCTTCCGCCGGCAAGGTTCTTAGAAGTAAATGAATCGCACTATAGGATTAAAGAAAGAGGCTTAT
>CALHCA010000133.1 GCA_937930585.1 uncultured bacterium | reverse complement strand
TGCGGTTAAAGATTGGCATGACCAAGCTCAGTGGGATTTTCGAAAAGCCAGTGAATCCGAAGGATTCCGCCAAAAGGTTCTTGATACAATTTGGGAAAATGCAATGGCAGAACCTGGGGTTAAAAAATCGAATCCAGATGATGGCGTAAAAAATGAAGCCTTAAATAATGGCGATGATGCAGAAAAGCAAAAACCGGAAGTGACTGAACTTTTAGACGCCGAAAATAAATTCAATGAACTGCTTTCGAAAGGTGCTAGTGCTGAAGAATTGGCACGATTCCGCCGAGAAGTTCGTTCAAAGCTAATTCAAAAAGATGAATTAACTCCCGAGAATAAAGAAATGCTTGAGCGAATGTTAGAAACTAGCCTTAAAGTTGGTGATCAAGAGCGAGAACTCAATAAAGCTAATTCTTCAATTGATACTGATTCAAATATTGAAGAAAAAGCAGGTCGATTCCAAAAAATTCGAAACTATATCAGTAAAAAAGTTATTAAATGGGGTGCGTTAGGGATGCTTGGTATGACGATTTTTGGAGTCGGAAGACAAGCTTCTGAGGGTCTTAAGTCGAACGACAATTCTCCTCAAACTGAGCAAACATTTTCTGGCACTGCCCATGCAGATAGCTTAAACGAAGCTGCAAACTTCAATAGTGATGGTACTTTAGTCGAAAGCGAAAAGAACTTTAACAACGGTAAATATGACTCTGAAAATGATGATTATAATAACATCGATCAAAAAGAGAGTAAATATTCTATCGGAACGGATACTTCAAAACTTTCGAATGAAGAATATCAAAAGAAAATGATTGAATCGCACAACGAAGATGATATTGAATATATGGGGCAATTCTTCGTGAACGATGCTGAATCTGCTCGGAACCTACTTGGAATTTCGAATAATGAAGTTGATGATTTGGTTGATGCTGCTCGAAATGGCGATCAAACAGCTTTCCAAAAATTGAATGACGCATATTCGAAATATATGGAAGGCGCTAAAGTTGTTGGAAATCAAACTTTGGATGGTGATTATTACTCGCTATTTGTGAATTCTAATAAAGATTATGCTCATGCCGAAGGTGCGTTCGGTGGAACAGCTCGTATAGTTGAATTGAAAAATGGGCAACAAATTTTGATTCGTGACCAATGTAAGCAAATGGTTATGAAGAAGATTGCTGAAGTTCCAAACACTTGGACAACTCCAGTAATTCCATTCGAAGAAGCTTGTACTCCACCAGCCCCAAATACTGAAAACCCACCAGCACCTACACCAGAAACCCCTCCGGAAACACCTCCGACTCCGGAAACTCCACCTGAAAAACATGATGATACTAAATTTAAGACTGATCAGTCTATCTATAATATAGATAATGCGGTCACTAGAATGGATAAAGGTGAATTAATAGGTGAAGCTTCTCAAGAGGAAAGGAATAATAATATAAATCCTGAAGTTGCTCCTGGAACAGCAACCGGTAAAATAAAAGCTGAAGGTGTTGATGAATCTATAGATGTTTCAAAAATAGGTGAGCAACCAGCTGAATATACTGGCGAAACTACTGCAGAAGCTCAAGCGCAAGCTGCGGAACAAGCTAAACAGGCGCAAGCTGAAGCCGAAGCTAAGGCTCGTGAGGCTGAGCAAGCGCAAAATAAAACTGTAAATATTGGTGGCGAAACTGTGGATTATAACGATGTTTGGGCAGCTCAACAAAATTATAACCAAACACATGGCGCTTCAGCTGCTACAAATCAAAATAATACACAACAATAAAATAAAAAAGGTAAGAAATGTTAGTAAAAAATAAATTACAAACTTTGGGGGTTGCGGCATTCGCAGCCCTCATCGGGGCGGTAGCTTTAGGTGGAAGCGCTTTCGCTTATGGTCCAGAAAGGCAAACCTTCACTGCCGAAAACCCTGCCGACTATGTAACATTTAACTCTATTACAAATAATCCAACCGTTGGAGATGAACGAAATTTCGTTCGAGTTCGTCAAGCTGGCGTGGGAAATTTTGTTGATAGTATTGATATTGTACCTGGTCGAGAATATGAAGTTTATATCTATTATCACAACAATGCAAAAAGCTCTTTAAATTCAAAAGAGAATAGCTATCGTGGAATTGCTTTAGACGCAAAACTTAACACAATTGTTCCTTCAACGATTGCGAAAGGTAAAGAAGGCCTCGTGCGGGCAGAAATTACCGCTCGAAATGCTCGACCGCAAAAAGTTTGGGACCAAGCTGTTTTGCGTTCTCCTTCTCGAGATGTTGCTCTTAGATATATTCAAGGTTCAGCAAAAATTACAACAAAAGGTGCCATAAATGGTCAAATCTTGAGTGGAGAAAACCTTTTTGGTTCTGGTACGAATCTTGGATATGATGCCTTAAATGGAATACTCCCCGGATGTGACCAATATTCAGGTGTTATAACTTATCGATTTAAAGCAGATTTTGCCGATTTTGAAACAACTAAAACAGTTTCGAAAGCTGGTGCAAATAATTTTGCAAAAAATCAAAATGTTGGTCTAAACGATGAAGTTGAGTTTAGAATCACTTATAAAAATACTGGAACAATTTCACAAAATAATGTAAATATTAAAGATTTACTTCCTGCCGGATTAACCCTTGTTCCTGGAACAACTCGAATTACAACTCCATCAGATTCTGCTGGTAAAATTTTGAGCGACAATGTTGTGAAATCTGGAGTTAATATCGGAAATTACTCGTTTGGCGGTTCTGCAACGCTAACTTTCCGTGCAAAAATTGATGCTTCGAAATTAATTTGTGGAAACAATACAATCACAAATACGGCTCAGGTTCTAACTGAAAACGGTGGAAAGTCTGATAAAGCAACTGTAACTGTGCAAAAAAATTGTACACCACAAGAACGTAAAGAATTTTGTGAGATTCCTGGAAAAGGAAACTTGAAGAAGAATGATCCAAATTGTAACGATAAATGTACAATTAAAGGTAAGGAGCATTTGAAGAGTAACGATCCAAATTGTTCAGAAAAATGTAAAACTCCTGGAAAAGAAGGTTTAGATTCAAAAGATCCTAACTGTCCTGATAAATGTAAGATTACTGGTCTTGAAAATCTTGCAGCTAACGATCCAAATTGTGCTGAAGTTCCGAGCGAACTACCGCATACTGGTCCTGCTGAGGCTGCAATGATGGTGATTGCAATTATGGCAATTACTGGTGCAGTAGCCTACTGGTATCGAAGTCGTGAAGAAATGAAAAAAGCAACTGCTGAATTTACGAAAAAAGTAAGTAATGTTGTTGAATCTGGAACGACCAAAACTCACGAAGCTAAAAAATCTGAAAAAGTAGAGAAAAAGTAGTTTCGAAAATTAAATAAACCTCGCATGAGCGGGGTTTATTTTTTAGGTTTATTTAGAATTACGTTTGAAAAACTAACAAAATACTTATGTCGCACAATTTAGATATTGCGTATTTTATCAAAAAAAACCAGCCCTTGAGTAGAGAGCTAGTTCTTAAATGGCTGGCCGCCTTTTCATTATTTAATTGAAGCAATTTCAATTTTAGTGTATTTTTGACGATGTCCGTTTTCTTTGTGAACGCGTTTTTTAGCCTTGTAACGGATCACGCGGATTTTTTCGCCCTTAACAAGTTCGTCAACAACTTTAGCGGAAACTTTCACGCCTTTAACAACAGGAGTTCCAACTTCCACTTTGTCGCCATTAATAAGCATCAAAGCATCAAGTTCGAGCTCTTTTGTTCCTTGCGGGAGGAGGTCCACCAGAAGGGTCTCTTTTTCGCTAACGATAAATTGTTTACCGCCAACTTTTATGACTGCTTTTTTCATAAAATCCTCATTAAATTTAATATCCTTATTATTTTAACATACAAAATTCCAAAAATCAAGATTAAAATAAAGTTGAAAGTGCTAAAGGTTTGTGATATAATATGAACATTATGAAGGTGATTTCGATAACCAATCAAAAAGGGGGGGTTGGTAAAACAACCAGCGCTATAAATATTGCTTATTTTATTGCAAAGCGAGGTTTTCGAACACTTCTTGTTGATTTTGATCCGCAAGGAAACGCAACTAGTGGCCTCGGTATTAATAAAAATAATCTTGATTTTACTATGGCAGATGTAATTTCTGGTGAAAAACAATTAGGTGAAATTATTATTGAAACAGAATTTTCGAAATTAAAAGTTGCACCAAGTACGCCAATCTTAGCTAACGCCGAAGTTGAGCTTGCTTCAGCAAAAGGTCGATTTACTCGGTTGAAAGATGCTTTAAAAACTATTGAAGCTGATTTCGACTATGTTATTTTAGATTCTCCACCAAGTTTAAGTTTACTGACCGTAAATGGCTTTATTGCCAGTGACTATTTAATTCTACCAGTTCAGGCTGAATTTTATGCAATGGAAGGTCTTGGCCAACTTCTTGAGAGTATGAAACTTGTGAAGAAGGGAATGAATCCGAATCTTGAACTCCTTGGAGTTCTGCCAACAATGGTAGATTCTCGCACAACTTTGGGCGGGCAAGTTCTTGAAGAAATTAAAAAATTCTTTCCTGATAAGATTTTTTCGAATGTAATTCCACGGAATATTCGCCTTGCGGAAGCTCCAAGTCATGGTGTTCCGATTGGTGTTTATGATAGATTCAGTAAGGGCGCTCGTGCTTATAAAGCAGTTTCGAAAGAGATTATTCAGCGTATAGAAGGGGGCAAATAATGGCAAAAAAAGGACTTGGTCGTGGATTCTCTTCTTTGATTCCAACAGAGATGATTATTGATGAAAAAATTGATTCAGAATTAGGCTTAGAATATGACAAAAATCAACTAAAAGAATTAAAAATTAGTGATATTTCTCCCGACCCAGATCAACCTCGCCAGCACTTCAATAAGGAAAAGCTTGAAGAACTTGCAAACTCAATTAGAATTCATGGGGTTTTACAGCCGATTGTGGTTATTCGAAAGGGCTCTAAGTTTCTAATCGTTGCTGGTGAGAGACGTTATCGTGCCTCAAAGCTTGTAGGGTTAGAGAAAGTTCCTGCAGTTGTTCGCGAGCTCTCCGACCAAAATCGCCTTGAACT
>CALHCA010000132.1 GCA_937930585.1 uncultured bacterium | reverse complement strand
GCAGAAAGTGTCGATAAAATCATTGCAATAAATGGTGAGCCTTACTATTATGGTAAAGCTGAAATATCTTTTTCTAAGGAAGAACCCAATGATAACTTATATTTAACTAATGCAAGATACGAAAAAATAGCCATTGGTGCGAATATAGACAACCTATCTAATATATATGATATTAAGAAAGCTTGTGAAAAATATAGTGATTCTGATAGTGCTATTGGGAAAAGTCAAATGTATCGCTGTAAATATGAAGGTAAATATGCACATTTTCATTTTGTGAACGGATTGCTAAGCTCTAAAGATGTATTGAATTATTAATTAATTTAAACTTATTTTTTGCCAAAAAGACTAAAGTTTGGTATAATAAAATTAGAAGAACCATTTGCGATTCACCCCTCGGGGTGGGTCGCTTTTTTATGTCCAAACGAAAGGGGAATTTCGAAAATGCAAATAAATGGTGAATTACTTAAAATCAACGGTCAGGTTTTTTCGAATTTGAAAAGTTATCAACTCCAGAGAAATAAGCTCTGGCTAAATTCAGACCGCAATATGGCCGGCGAAATTCGTGCAACAATGATCGGAATCTTTCCAAAAATTGAAGTTGAATTTGGCGGAATTTTAACTGTGGCAGAAATTCAAAAAATTGCGCGCGTGGTTGATTTACCATTTTTCACAGTTGAATATTTCGACCCAAAATACAATGCGATGAAATCTGGTCAATTTTACGCTGGCGATTATAGTGTTCAGCTCAAAGATAAAAAACGTGGAATTTTCGACCCCTTTAAAGTGAGTTTAATTCCAGTTAGAAAAGAGGCGTAAATGCTTATTGTTAGTGAAAATTTCAAACAAGCAATCAAACAGCCAACGCGAGAAATTCGAACTACGTTAGTCTTGGCAAATAATACAAAAATAACCAGTAATGATGAACTCGCCAGTTTTTCGATTGAACGAACAGGGGCGCCATTTTTAAGCTCAATGAGTGGATTTTCGGCTGTAATTTTGGGTGTTTCGAAGAATCTAATAAATCAGATTATTCAGGTTGAAGTTGAGGTTAAAACTAATTTTCAAAACAATACTTTTGAGAAAATAAATCTTGGTAGTTTTCGAATTTTAGAAAG
>CALHCA010000131.1 GCA_937930585.1 uncultured bacterium | reverse complement strand
TATCTTTATAATTAAACTCAACATCTTGATGCATAATTTGATCAATAATTCGCGCTGTATTTCGAAAGTAATCATTTAAAATAAAGTGAAAATATGGCACTTCGAGAGCTTGTTCCAGTGAAGAAATCGCCTCAGGCAAACGCTTTGCAAAATCCTTTTCGAATTCTTCCGCACTTGAATATCGGTTCGCAAATCTTGCACGCCAAGTTTCAAAATCCGGTGGCAAAATAAAGACCGCCACTACCCGATCGCTCATTTTTTTATATTCTTCAATTCCTTGAATTTCAATATCCGTCACAGAAATCTGCTCGTTTTGGTTGGCTTTTTCAATTTCAGTAATACTTGTGCCATAAATCTTACCGTGAACAAATTTTGCTTCAATAAATTCACGATTTTTAAGCATTTCTTCGGCTTTTTCAATCGAAATAAAATTGTAGTCAACGCTATTTTGTTCAATTTTACCATTGTTTTCACGAGGCTGGCGAGTTGTATGGCTCACAATATCACGATATTCTTCATTTTTTAAAAGATATTTTTTGGTTGTATCTTTTCCTGCGCCAGAAATTCCCGCAAGTAGTAAAATGCGAGAATCTTCAACTAAAGTGATAGCTTCAGGCGGCGTTTGATAGTTTTTTACAAGAAATTCAAGGTCATTCATCTTTTGATTTTATCATTTTCAATCAAAAAAATCAAAAAATCTGTTGGTAATCTTATTACTACTATTATATAATAGAGCTTAGAAATAAAAGCCAAGTTTTATAAAAACTAAACCTCTTAAGAGTTTATTTTAACATAACGCTATGAAGAAAATATTTTTAACAAATGGTATCGATATTTTATACCAAAAAGATCCATCAGCCAAAACGGTTTATTTGGAGGCTGGATTTTTGACTGGATTATTTTCCGCAACAATAGAAAAGCAGCAAATCCCTCACATTTTAGAGCATTTGATTCTAAGAAATTTTACTCCAAAAAATGGTGAATTCCAGAAAAATGGAAAAACAAACAATCTTCTGACAACTTTCTCTTTCGAAAGTACAGTTGAAAGTTTCGAAAAAACACTGAACGAGTTTATTTACCTTTTCGAAAATTTTAATTTCACTGAAAACGACTTACAGATCCAGAAAAATGTCGTAAAAAATGAAATTATTACTTCAATAAAAGGAAATCCAGAAATCTACACAGAAATTCTTAAAAATCAAAATATTCCAGCCTTAAATTCTATAGAAGAAGTCGAAACGCTTTCAAAAATCACTAAAAATGATATTTTAGATTTTTTTAAAAACCATTTCTCAGCCAAAAATCTGCGAATCTTAGTAGTTGGAAATTTTGATAAGAATAAGATTATTGAAGCTTTCGAAAGTATAAAATTACCAAAAGAAAAACCTGTAACAAATCAAGATTATAAACTCAAAAACGCTAAAATCCTAAAAAATAACGAAAAAGTGTGTTTTTATACTCAGATTTTCGTGCTTAACCAATCTCTAAATTCAATAGAAAGAGTTACTGCAGAGCTAATTCTAAATGAAGTTGAGACCAAAATTTATCAAGCCCTTCGAAAAAATGGCTTAGTTTATAATTTTAAAGTATTTTTTAGCGAAGGTTCAATTTTAAATAATTCTTTTTTGGCGTTCGAAAGCAGGTTCGAAAGTTCGGCGGTAGAAAAAATCGAAGAAATTGTTAAAAAAGAAATTGCTGAAATTCAAAAGATTAGCGAAAAAGATTTCAAAAATGCGAAAAATAGATTACAGAATAAATTAATTTTTAAAACGCAAACTCCTACTCAAATTGGGCAAAAACAGCGAATTCGAGCTTTAATTTATCGTGATTTTATCGATTTTGAGCTAATTAATAAAATAAAAATTAAGGATTTCCAAAATTTGGCGAAAGAGTTTTTTAGTTAATCTTCTGGATTTCGTCAAAAATTTCTTGCTCAGAAATTTTATTTAATTTTCGGTTTTTTATAATTTTCGAAATAATTTCAGCTGCAAAAAATCCAAGAAAATCCTGCTTAATCTTATTTCCACTATTCATATATTTATCAAAATCATAATTTTCAGCATTTTTAGAAAATTCCAAGAAATCTTTTTTAATCTCTGGTGAAAGTTTAATATTTTTCGAAATTCCAGCCAAATAAAATCCTCCACCAACTGCCAAAATATCCATTAAAAATTCGTTTTTAAAATTTAATTTCCGCAAATTCTCGCTCGCAACAGCTCGAATTATTGCGTTTCGAATATCAATATTGCGAATATCTCTAAAAACTTCACAAACCTCAAAAGCAGCATGATTCTGACGGCGATAAAAATCAACTCCATCATCTGAATAAGTCCAAATTTTTCGACAAAAAACCAAGTCATAGCCTTTGTTCTCG
>CALHCA010000130.1 GCA_937930585.1 uncultured bacterium | reverse complement strand
CTTCGACCAGAAAATACTAAAGTTTTCGATTTTAGAAAAGAGCTTGAGAAACAGTTCCCGGATATCGAGTTTTACCGCCCAGATGGTGAGGTTGCATATCGTGCAAAAGGTTTAAATTCGAGCTTAATTTTGAAAAAAACGGTCACCTTTTATGCCTCAAAAGCAGGTTTGGATATTGAAAATCTTGGTGAAAAAAATGTTGATTTATTAGTTGAAAAGGGGTTAATCCAAGATTTGGCTGATATTTATAATTTGAAGAGAGAAGATTTATTGAATCTTGAGCGTTTTGGAGAGGTTTCAGTTAATAATCTTCTAAGGGCTATTGAATCTTCGAAAAATCCAGAGCTCTCAAAATTTATCTCAGCTCTTGGAATTCGACATATTGGTGGTGAGACGGCAAAACTTTTGGCGGAAAAATTTAATAAATTCGAAAATATTTGTAACGCAACACTTGAAGAACTTCTTGAAATTGATGGTATTGGTAAGAAAGTTGCTGAAAGTATTTTAGCATATTTTAATGATGATGAAAATTTGCGAGTTTTAACAAAAATGTTTAATCTTGGTGTGAAAGTGCAAAATTTTGCAAAAAATGATGGGATCTTAAGTGGTAAAAATTTTGTAATTACTGGAACATTAAAAACGATGGCTCGCGAAAAAGCTGCAGAAAAAATTGAAGAGCTAGGCGGAAAATTTCAAAAAACAATTTCGAAAACTACAGATTTTTTGGTAATTGGCGAAAAAGTTGGCGCAACAAAAATTTCGAAGGCCGAAAAGCTAGGCGTAAAAGTTATAGATGAAGATGAATTCTTGAAAGAAATAAATGCAAACTAAAATTATTGCAGCGTATCCTTGTTTGGGCAAAACTACTCTTTCAAAAATATCTAAAAATCGATTTTTAGATATGGAATTTAATGAAAGTAGTAAAACTAAAATGATAAATGAAGCTGAAAAATCTAATTTTTTTGATTTTTGTGTGCAGAAAATTGAAGAAGAATATTATTCGGGTAATTTCGAAATTATATTTATTAGTGAAGACGATGAGATTTTAAAGCGACTACTTTCAAAAAAGATTAGCTTTATACTTATTTTACCAAATATTTTTAAAAAAAGAGTGATGCAAGAGTATAAAAGGCGTGTTGTATGTCGTTCTGGTAAAAAATGGTGGAATAATGTTATTGAGCCGGAAATTAGCAATCTTCAAAACAGAATTGAATTTTACAAAAATAATGAGCTGGTTGAGGTTTACTTAACTGATGAGAATGAATATATTTGCGATAAGGTTAATTTATGGTGATTTTTTGATTTTTTATACTATTTTTGGTATAATTTAAAATAGTATGAAAAGATATAATCCGATTGAAATTGAAGAAAAGTGGCAAAAAAAATGGGATGAATCAAAGCTTTATGAGGTTGAAGCGGATTCTTCGAAACAGAAAATGTACATTTCAGGAATGTTTCCGTATCCAAGTGGAGCAGGGCTTCACACAGGGCATGCAAGGAGCTACACGATTGTTGATTCGATCGCGCGTTTTTATCGCCAGCAGGGTAAAAATGTTTTAAACCCAATTGGTTGGGACACTTTTGGCTTGCCAGCAGAAAATTATGCAATTAAAACTGGAATTTCTCCACAAGAAGCTACAAAAACAAATATTGCAAATTTTAAAAAACAATTTAAACGACTTGGAATTTCAATTGATTGGTCGCGAGAAATTAACACTTCAGATCCTGAATATTATCGCTGGACGCAGTGGATTTTTCGCGAGCTCTACAAAAAAGGCCTAGCTTATCGCAAAGAGAGTTATCAGTGGTGGTGTGATAACGATAAAACAGTTCTTGCGAATGAGCAGGTTGAAAATGGTCGTTGTTGGCGTTGTGGTGAAGAGGTTTCGAAAAAGCAAATGACCCAGTGGTTCTTCAAAATTACTGCATATGCTGATGAACTTTTGGCTGATATCGACGAATTAGATTGGCCGGAAAAGATTAAAACAATGCAACGAAACTGGATCGGTAAATCTGAAGGTGCCGAGGTTGAATTTGAGATTGCTGATAGTAAGGCTAAAGGTGAAAAAATTAAAGTTTTCACTACACGGCCAGATACAATTTTCGGTGTGACTTTTCTGACTATTGCTCCAGAACATGAATTACTGGAAAAACTTTCAACCGATTTAACTAGAGAAAAGATTGAGGAATATAAGAAAGAATCGCTTAAAAAATCTGAAATTGAACGCCAAGAGAATAAAGAAAAGACGGGAATCTTCACTGGAAGCTATGCAACAAATCCAGTAAATGGTAAGAAAATCCCAATTTGGGTGAGTGATTACGTGCTTGGCGGTTATGGCGAAGGAGCTGTTATGGCGGTTCCTGCTCATGATGAGCGAGATTTTGAATTTGCTAAAAAATTTGATTTGGATATTATAAAAGTTGTTGAGAAGCCTGAGGATATGGCGGACGATGATTCTTGCTATCATGGAGAAGGGGCTATGGTTAACTCTGGTGAATTTAATGGTCAAAAATCAGAGGATGTTCGTGAACAGATTTTGGGATGGCTTGAAGAGTCTGGAATTGGCCGCTCGAAAACTACATATAAAATGCGAGATTGGTTGATTTCTCGGCAGCGTTATTGGGGATGCCCAATTCCAATTGCTTATGACAAAGATGGAAAAGAGCATTTAATCCCCGAGGATCAATTGCCTGTGATGCTTCCGACTTTGAGCGATTTTAAGCCTGATGATTCTGGAAAGTCGGCCCTCGCTAAGAGTGAAGAATTTATTACGGTTGAAATTAACGGTGAAAAAATGACTCGTGAAACCGATACAATGGATGGTTACGCATGCTCAAGCTGGTATCTTTTGCGATATGCTGACCCTCGAAATTCTAAACAGGCTTGGGATCCTGAGCTTGTAAATTACTGGGCGCCAGTTGATTATTATGTTGGTGGTGACCACGCAGTTGCGCATTTACTATATATTCGTTTTTGGACTCATGTTTTTAGAGATTTGGGACTAACTAATTTTGCCGAACCAGTTAAAAAACTCCTTTACCACGGATATATTAATGCGGAAGATGGTTCGAAAATGAGTAAATCAAAGGGGAATACTATTGATCCGCTTGAAGTCATTGACCAAGGATATGGTGCAGATTCACTTCGAACTTATGAAATGTTTATTGCTCCATATGAAGTTGATGCTTCTTGGGATTCGCGAGGGATAGCTGGAGTTTATCGTTTTCTAAATCGTGTTTGGGTTTTAATTCAAGAATTTATTGAATCTGAAAAATCTGCTGAGAATCTTTCGAATTTTACTGAAGTTCAAAAAATCCAGCACAAAACCATCAAAAAAGTTACTGAAGACTTTCATCGCGAAAGTTTGAATACGGCCGTGGCGGCTTTGATGGAATTCGTAAATGAGCTTTATAAATTGAAGCTTGAAGGTTTTTCGAATGATTGGCAATTTGTTTTAGAAGATTTACTTAAAATGCTCGTTCCATTTGCTCCACATATTTCAAACGAGCTCTGGCAGCAGCTCGGAAATGATGACTTTATTGAAAAATCCGGCTGGCCAAAATGGAGTGAAGAGTTTTTGAAAACTGATGAAATTCAAATTATTGTTCAAGTTAATGGAAAACTCCGCGGAAAAATTAAAGTCTCGGCAAGCTCTGAAAAGGATAATATTCTTGCTATTGCAAAAGCAGAAGATAACGTTTCGAAATTTTTGCAAGACAAGGAGATTTTGAAAGAAATTTTCATTCCGAATAAATTAATTAACTTTGTTGTTAAATAATAAAATGGAGGTTTATTCCTCCATTTTATTATTTTTGCTGAAAATCTCCTCTGTTCGCATCAACTGCAACCCAGCCATCTTTATCAACATTTAAATCAATATTGGTTTTTTCGCCTGTTGAGGTTGTTTCGAAATTTTCAATTCTAGTGATTAATTTTGGATTGTTTCCATCTTGTAGATAAACCTCTCCCTTAGCAATAAAGTCCTTGCCGACATTCATGATACCAATTGCTGAGTGGTTTGATTCACTGAAAGTGTAATTTTCAGGGTTTTCATAATATTCACTAGTTGAGCTTCTTATGGCGTCTCCTTTTTGTAGATGAATTATGCCGCCATCATCTGAAATTTTTTTAAGTTCTGAAAAATCCATTTCAGAGTTGTCTAAACCTTCAGTTTGACTTTTTTGGAAAATTTCTGGTGGGTGATTTTCCTGATAATTTTTATAAGTATCGTGGCCAAACCAGCCGCCGAGTGCTCCAGCGGTCATTGCTAAAGCGCCAAATTGTTTCAGTTTTTTCCTACTAATTTTTATTATTTCTTTATTTTGATTATTTTTGTTTTGATATTTTTCCATAACGTTCTTATTATAGCATAAAAATAATAAAAAGTCAATAATAGATTTATAAAAAGCTTGCTTTATCTTTAAAATTAAGGTATAATTGATATTGAAGGAAAATAATAAACCTAAGGAGAAACTTTAAATGGCACAGCCAAAGAAACAGAGTAGTCCTCGAAAGACTGGTTTGCGACGCAGCCACTTGCGATTGGATTTAGCTCGTCGAGTTAATAAAAAATCACCAGTGAAAGTTTACACAACTAAAAAACAATCTGGTAAAGCCCTAAACAAGCAACTCGAAGAAAACAAAACGCTAGCTGCTTAATTTGCTGGCGTTTTAATTTTCATTTGACAAAAAATAATAATATTTTAATATAGGAAAGAACCTTACGTAAAAATGGCATCAAATAGACATTTAGGAAGGATTGTTGTTCTTCAAACACTTTATGAATATGAATTTCGCTCTCAGGCACAAGATAAAACTGTTGATTTGGCTGAGATTATTTTTCGAAATATGAAGCAATACGAAGAAGCGATTGGAGATAAGCAATTCGTTCAAGATTTATTAAACGGGATTATTGAAAGACAAGTTGAACTAGACACAAAACTTCAGCCAATGGCGCCAGAATGGCCAATTTCACAGATTGCGCGAATTGACCGTAATGTTTTAAGAATGGGGCTTTATGAATTGCTTCATTCTCGAGAAACGGTTCCACCAAAAGTGGCTATAAATGAAGCAGTTGAGCTTGCTAAAGCGTTTGGTTCCGATAATTCAAGTAAGTTTATTAACGGCGTATTAGGAACGGCGTATAAGCTTTTTGTGGAGGAACAAAATGGCGAACAAGAAGGTTGAACATTTTCGAAAATATTTTCATAGAACGCGCCGATCTTCAATTCAGGAAATTGTTCGTGAACCAACTGCTGGTGGCGTAATTTTTCGTCGTAATCAAAAAAATGAAGTTGAAATTTTACTAATTCAAGATTCGAAAGATCGCTGGACGATTCCGAAAGGTCATATCGAAGAAGGAGAAACCGCCCAAGAAACCGCTAAGCGCGAAATTGGGGAAGAAGCGGGCCTTCATGATGTAAAAATTATTGGCTGGCTTGGCAAAATAAATTTTCGATATCGGCGAATTGATAAGCTTGTTTTAATGACGACTCAAGTTTTTTTAGTGAAAGCACTTGGCGATACTGATGCAATTCAGAAAGAAGATTGGATGAACGGCATCAAATGGTTTAGTTTTTCTGATGCATTGGATGAGATCGAATATGAAGATATTGGTAAGCTAATTTTGCTTGCAATGAAAAAAATTAGACAGGAGAACTTATAATGAGTGGAATTTTATTGGCGCCCTATCATGAATGGGCAAAAGAGAAACTTGGCTATGATTTCGAAAATATTGATTTATTAGTTACTGCATTAACACATCGAAGTTATCTAAATGAACACAAAAAGTCGGCAAGCGAGCATAATGAACGACTTGAATTTTTGGGTGATGCGGTTTTAGAGCTCGTTACTACTGATTTTCTATTTTCGAATTATGATAAGCCCGAGGGAATTTTGACGGCTTGGCGTTCGGCGTTGGTTAGAACTGAAAGTATTGGTGCGGCTGGTGAAAGACTCGGCTATGAAAAATTAATTCGAATGAGTCGTGGTGAAAAACAGGGGTCTGCAAGGGCTCGCCAGCAGATTTTGGCGAACGCTTTTGAGGCAACGACGGGTGCTATTTATCTTGATAAGGGTTATGAAGCTGCAAAAAAATACATCACAGATAATATTTTGAGTACTCTACCGCAAATTTTAGAAGAAGAATCTTGGCGCGATCCAAAGAGTTATTTACAAGAAATTTCACAAGCAAGAGATGGTTTTACGCCAATCTATAAAGTTCTTAAAGAGGATGGCCCAGACCATGATAAGAATTTTACTCTTGGTGTTTTTGTCGGTGATAAAAAAATGGGTGAAGGTGAAGGTCCAAGCAAGCAAACAGCTCAACAAGAAGCGGCTCGAGAAGCGATTAGAAAATATAAAAATAGCGAAAAGAGATAATTTATGAATAATTTCGAAAGTAATTTTGGCAAAAATGAATTTCTTGATACGAGGGAGGTTTTTAAAGATTCGGAGCCAAAAGTTATTTCAACATTTACTCCAGAAAATGCAAATGAAGCAAAGTCTGAATTTCTTGAGAATAATAATCTTTCTCGGCCAAATAATAAATATGAAAAGCTAAATAGTGGTGAAATTGAAAATCTTTACCAAAATATTTCGAATGCAATTTTAGCAGTTGAAAACGATAATTCGCTTGGTGAGATTGAGCGAGAAATGTATAATACTCAACTTGAAACGAGAATTAAAACTGTTAAGATGCTTGAAGCGGCTTATAATTTTCGAAAAGCCGAAAGTTTAGCGGATAGGCAAAAAGCTCAAGAAGAATTCATGAAAAATAATATCGAAGTTTATGGCGAGCCAAACTTTAAAACATTTCATTCTCTACTTTCGGACAAAATTACAAAAATTGAGTCTTTAGAGCTTGATGAAAAAGGTGAAAAAATCCGTTCAGAGTTTTATGAATTAATTAAAAAGGATGAAATTTCAAATCAAAATATAGAAAGATTCAAGCCGAGTGATGAAGTTTTTCATAATTTTGGTGAGATTATTAAAGACTTATATTCAAGACAATTAGAACTTATTCCGGAAAAAGATGGCAATGAGAAATATTCAGCAAAGGAAATTTTTGAGGTTTTCGAAAATATTTTGAAAGATTTTGAAAAAGATGGATTTTCGAAATTTAATGTTGAATGGAAAGGCTCCGGTGCGATTGCAGTTTCAGCAAAAGATAAGAAGATTTTTATTCCCGAAAATCGAAAACCAGTCTCAAAAAAAGAGCTTGAAGGCTTGGTCGTGCACGAAATTGGAACACACTATATGCGTGCTCAAATGGGTGAGATTTATGATAATCAAGCTTTAAGAACTGGGCTTGATGGCTATATGAATACTGAAGAGGGAATTGCTCGCGCTATGGAAATGGCTGTAAAAGGTGATTATCAAGAAGCGGGCGTTCAACATTATTTAACGGCAGGCTTTGCTTATTTTAATAATATGAGTTTTCGTAAAGCTTTCGAAACTAATTGGAGGATGAGCATTCTCGACGGAAAAAATAATTTTTCGGAAGAGAATATCGATAAGAAACGTCAGATTGCTTATCGAAATACGCAGAGGATTTTTCGTGGAACTGATGAATTGCCTTGGTTTAAAGACTTAAGCTATTTTAACGGTGGTCAAGAAATTTGGAAATACATTGAAGAGAATATTGATTCACCGACATTGATTGATGATTTTTTGCTTGGCGGAAAAAATAATTTGCTCAACTCGGATCAACAAAGGCAGATTTATGAGCTTAAGGTTGGAAAGAAATAGTTTGACAAAAATTAGATAACGTGGTAAAATTTGGGTAGTTTTAAATAATAAATTCAGCGAGGAGTGATTCTTTTTATGGAAGAAAAAGTGATTTTTGGAACTTTTGAAGATGTGACTTTTACTGGTGTTGCAGGAGAAAAAATCTCGGAAGTTAAAACTATCGCTAAAATTGATACAGGGGCTTTTTCAGGAGTCGTTCATGCTGAAAATATTTTCGAAAAGGATGGAGAATTAAGTTTTGACTTGTTAGGCGATAAAAAACTTCATTTTAAAACACGGAGTTTTAGATTTCGAACAGTTAAAAATACACACGGTGGCTCAAAAACTCGATATTTAGTAAAATTTAAAATTTTAATTGAGGGAAGAGAATTTGAAGCTCTATTCGGATTAGATGATCGTTCTAAAATGAAATTTAAGATGTTGATCGGTCGAGCTTTTCTAATTAAAAATAATATTTTGGTCGACTCACGCCGAAAAATTAACCTTGATGAAGAATGGAAATTAATGGGAGAAAAACAGTAATGAGAATTGCGATTTTGTCGAACGGGCCAGGGAATTATTCAACAAAACGATTGCGAGAAGAAGCGGAGAAGCGTGGTCATGAGGTTGAGATAATTGCTTATAAAAAATGCTATGTTTCGATTGACGAAAAAAATCCGAAAGTTATGTATGATGGTGAAAATATTGGTAAATTTGATGCCTTTATTCCGCGAATTGCTAGCCATATGACTGAATATGGCACATCCGTAGTTCGCCAACTAGAAACAGCTTATCCGCGAGCATTTTTTGTGAATCGTTCAATAGCAATCACACGTGCTCGTGATAAATTACGCTCAACTCAAATTATGGCAAAATATGGTGTTTCGATCCCTAAAACGGTGTTTTCTCGAAATTCGAATGATATCGATGACCTTTTGGAAGAAATTGGTGGAACGCCCGCAATTATTAAGCTTGCTCGTGGAACTCACGGAAATGGTGTAGTTTTAGCGGAAACTAAAAAGGCCGCAAAATCGGTGCTTCAAGCTTTCTATTTAACAAACTCAGATGGCACAAACGTTCTTTTGCAAGAGTTTATTAAAGAGTCGGCAGGAACGGATATTCGAGCCTTTGTGGTTGGTTCTCAAGTGGTGGCAAGTATGAAGCGGCAGAGTTTAGATGATGATTTTCGTTCGAATTTACACAAAGGTGGATTGGGTGAGCCAATTAAACTTACACCTGAAGAAAAGCGAATGGCGGTTCGGGCTGCAAAGGCGATGGGCTTAACAGTTGCTGGTGTTGATTTAATGCGTTCGGCACGTGGTCCGTTGGTTTTGGAGGTTAATGCTAGCCCAGGTTTCGGAATCGAGAAAGTGACATATCGCGATGTTGCAGGTAAAATTATTGACTATATCGAGCGAAATGCAAAACGTGGCAATAAAAAAGATAAAATTGGAGCATAAAAATTTAAAAAAGCGCAATCTATTTTGCGCTTTTGAATTGGACTTTAATTTCGAATTTTTCACCTTTTCTTGAAAGTTTAATATCCTTAAAATGAATATTATCCTTTCTTGAAATCTCCTTAAGGTTTAATTCTGTTCTTTTGGCTTCATTCTCGTTCGAGAACTCCAAAGTTGCAGAATTATTTACGATTTTTTGCAAAATTTGAGTTTTAAGTGAGGTTAGTTCTTCTTTGTGAGCTCCTTCAATTGCAGGGTTAATCATAAAAAACCAAAATAATGAAACAATTAGAACGATAATAAATAATACGCCAATGTATTCACCACCATATCTCTCCCAGTCGAGTTTGATCTCTGCCCATTTTTCTTTTGTAATCATATAGGCTTTCTATTCTTCCCCCAAATCTGCAAGCATGATTTTTCTTGCTTCAATTTCGTCTGCGATTACTTCGTGTATTCGGTTCTCAAAAAATGATGGAATTTCGCGT
>CALHCA010000129.1 GCA_937930585.1 uncultured bacterium | reverse complement strand
ACGATGCCAACGCGTCAAGCGATTGAGCGCCATTTTCGAAATCCAGAAAAAGCTAAAATGCCAATCGAGGCTGTTTCGAACGGGATTAATTTGAGTCGTTTTACTCCTGAAAAACCTTCGAAAGAATTTTATGAAAAATTCGATCTGTTAGAAAAAACACCAATCGTGATGAATATTGGTCGCGTTGATGCCGAAAAGCATATTTCAACGCTGATTTTAGCGTTCAATGAAGTATTAAAAAATAACAAAAAAGCTCAGCTCGTGATTGTTGGTGACGGCACTGATCGCCCTAATCTTGAGAATTTGGTTTATAAATTAGGAATTTCGAAAAATGTTCGCTTCATGGGTACGCAACTTGGTGAAGATTTGGTGAATTTTCACCGCGCGGCTAGCGTATTTGTCTCGGCGAGCCCAACTGAGACTCAAGGAATTGTCTTTCTCGAGGCGGCAGCTTGTGGTAAGCCCGTGATTGGTGTTGATGTTGGTGCGGTTAAAGAAATCTGTCAAGATGGCGTGAATGGTTTTTTGTGCGAAACTGATAATGTTGAACAAATTGCTAAAAGTATTTCAAAAATTCTTGATGACAAAAAACTCGCGGCGGATTTTTCAAAAAATGGTCTTGAAATTATTAAGAAACACGATTTGAATTTTACAATTTCAAAATTTGAAGAAATTTATAATTTTGTGATTGAAAAGAAAAAACAAGAACCACGAAATTGGCTTGAAAAACTTTCTCAAAAATTAAAGAAATAATATGATTCTTAGCGTAGAAATTACTGAAAAATCTTTTGGCAACAAACAACTTCTTCAGAACGTAAAATTTAGCATTGATGAAGGCGAAAAAGTTGGTTTAATTGGGCGAAACGGGATTGGAAAATCCACGCTTTTTAGTATTTTGCTTGGCCGAGACCAAGATTTTTCGGGCGAAGTGATTTTTCGAAAAGATTCAATTATTGCTAGCACGCAACAAGAATATTCCAGCGTTGGCGAGCAAACTGTGCTTGATTTTATTTTGAATGATCTGCCGGAATATGCTCATCTTTCGAAACTTTTGCGTGAACTTCCTGAAAAAATGGGCGAAGATATGGAACTAATTGAAAAATACACTGACGCCCTAAATCGTTTTCAAGAGAAAAATTTCCACTTTATTGAAGATAAAATTAAGGCTGAACTTCGTGATTTTGGCCTCGGTGGTTTTGAGAATCGGCAAATGAAAACACTTTCGGGCGGTCAGAAGCGCTTAGTCGATACGATTAAAATTATCCATTCGAAAGCTGATTTGGCACTCGTTGATGAGCCGACTAACTTTATGGATTCTCACGCCAAAAATCGTTTTTTAAACTGGATGAATAATTCTAACGAAGCGGTTTTAGTGATTACGCACGACCGTGATGTACTTTCGAAAGTTGATAGAATCATCGAAATTCGTGATGGCAAAACTTATATTTTTAAAGGAAATTATGACGATTATTTGCGGGCGAATATGTTTTCGACTACCAATCAAATTCAAGATTTTGAAAGTGTTCAGCGCCGAATTGCAAATTTGAAAGATAAGGTTCGCGAATATCAACGAATGAAGGAAAAAGCTCGAGATCCGAGTACGATCCAACGATTTAAGCGGCTCGAAAATAAATCACGTGAAGAACTTGCGGGTCTTAAAGAGATTGAAAAACCAAGTTTTTGGATTGATCAAGAAAATGTCGAAAATCTTGATTTTAAGGCGGCGAAATCTTATCAAAAATTTAAGGCTAAAAATGTTAAAATCGGTATTAAAAATGAAGAAACGCGTTCGGTGCGAAGTTTAGTGCGGGCAGAAAATCTTGCGCTCGGTTACGGTTCACTTGAAGATGCGCTTGAAAATAAAAATGGCGCAAAAATTCTTTTCGAAAATGTAAATTTTGATTTAAAAGTTGGTGGTATTTTAGAGATTTTTGGTCGAAATGGTGTTGGAAAAACCAGCTTAATTAAAACGATTTTTGGCGCAGAAAATGAAAAAGCGGAGATCTACGATGGCAAGATTTTTCTTGACGAAACTGCGAGAATTGGAGTTTATAGCCAAGAAATTGGTTCTGAGTTTTTTGAGATGAATTTAAAAGATGCAATTGAGAAAATCTACCTTGACCAAAATATTTCAATCACGGAGGAAAAAATTTACCGAATTTTGCACCAATATCTCTTTTCTACTGAAGATTTCGAAACACCTATTCGTGAACTTTCTGGCGGTCAGAAGGCGAGATTTCAGCTGATTAAAATGCTTTCCAATGAGCCGCAAATTCTAGTTTTAGATGAGCCAACTTCGCATTTAGATCTACCAAGTATTGAAGAGCTCGAACGGGCTTTGAAGAATTATTCGGGCGCGATTATTTTTGTGAGCCACGATGATTATTTTCGAAAAGTAATGAAATCTACTGAAAAGGATTTTCAGACTGTAGAAATTCGCGGAAATTAAAAGTAGAAGTGGTTCTTACTTTAGTTTATTCTTTCTAAAAAAAATGCCGAATCTTTTCTGATTTATAATGATATGAGTTTTTCAGTGAATACTAAAAATAAAAAGTAGCGAAAGTTCAATCCTTCGCTACAATTTTTTCAGTTAAAATCGTTTAATATCAAGTAATTTAGAAAGCTTTGCGCGATCAAAACCGAGTACAATTTCGCCATTTATATCTGTTACTGGCACACCACGGAATTCCCCACCCATTTTTGCAAGGAGCTCATCGCGAGCTTCTGTATCTTCTTCAATATCTTTAGCTTCGAATTTTACACCGT
>CALHCA010000128.1 GCA_937930585.1 uncultured bacterium | reverse complement strand
GTGGTGGGCCTCATGTTAATAACACGCGAGAGCTTGCTGAGGGTGGTAAGAAATTCAAGATCGTAAAAGAGCAGTCTTCAAGCGCTGGCGTTCGGCGAATTAAGGCTATTTTGCGATGATTCAAAAAATTAAACGCGGAACTATTGTTGTTGGCTATCCTGGCGTTGGAAAAAGTTCAATAAAGCATAAGGACTTTTTAGATTTAGAAAGCTCTGATATTATTTATGTTGATAATTTGGCTTGGAAATATGGAAAAGAAAACGCAAAAGGGCGATTTGATAGAGTTAGAAAAGATAATTTTCTTCAGATTTATTGTAACGAAATTGTAAAAAATTATTCGCCAGATAAAATTATGGCGGTTTGGAACAATAAGAAAGTTATTGATTTTTTAGCTCAAGAAAAAATGCCATTTTGCGTGGTCGCTCCAATGAATAATCCTAAAAATATAAGTGAGTTTGTTAATCGATACAAAAAACGAGGTAATAATGAATCTTGGATTTTTGGAGTTGACAGAAAAAGCGGTGTAAAGGGTTCTCTTGAGAGGTTTAATGCTGATGAATTTCGAAAAAAGTATGACTGCGAGGTTTTCGAACTGGATAACAAAACTTTTTTGAGCGATATTTTGGAATTAGAAGACATAGAAATAATCTTGTGAAAATTTGCAAAAAAACCTTAAACGGTTTATAATAGTGTTAGTATGTTATTCAAGAATAAACAAAAAGAAGATTCAAGCGATAATTATATCGTTGCCCTTGATATTGGAACTGAATTCGTAAAGGCTCTTGTAGCTGAAATTGATGGTGATGAAATTCGTGTTATTGGTGTTGGGCGTGCACGGCAAAATGTGTCAGATATGCATTCGGGTGCAATTGCCGATATTGCTAGTGTTGTTCAAAATTGTGAAAATGCTTTGATTGAAGCGGAAGATCAAGCGGAGATTCAAGCTAAAAAAGCCGTAATTGGAATTGCTGGTGAGCTAGTTAAGGGGGCTACGAATACAATAAAATATCGTCGCCCTCGGCCAAATCGTCCTCTCGATGAAGCTGAAATGGAATTTATTATTGATAAGATTCAAGAAAGAGCTCAACTTAAAGCTCAAAGAGAGATTGCTCTTGAGACAGGGAATCGAGAAGCTGAAATTAAGCTCGTTAATTCAGCTATAGTTGGAATTCATATTGACGGTTATAAGGTTTCGAATCCGATTGGTTTTCAGGGGAAAGATGTTTCAATTCAGATTTATACAGCTTTTGCACCAACTGTTCATATTGGTGCTATTGAGCGCGTCGCGAATGAGCTTGCGCTTGATTTGATTGCGGTTGCAGCGGAACCTTTTGCAGTCGCTAGAAGCGTTGTTGGCTCAGATTCTTCGAGTAATTTTACCGCAATTTTAGCTGATGTTGGTGGTGGAACAACCGATATTGCTGTTGTGAATGATGGTGGTGTTGAAGGAACCAAGATGTTCGGGATTGGTGGTCGAAGCTTTACGAATCAAATTGCAAATGAACTATCATTATCTTACAATAATGCTGAAAAGCTAAAATTAAACCTTTCGAATGAAAAACTCAAATCTACTATCGCAAAGCAGGCGATTGATGCAATTGATAATACTTTGGATGTTTGGATTTCTGGCGTTGAACTAGCTTTAAGCGATTTTGAAAATGTTGATTATTTGCCAAGTAAGATTTTACTATGTGGTGGTGGCTCAAGCTTAGAATCTCTTGTTGAAAGATTGGAAAATGACGATTGGTGGCAAGAATTACCATTTAATAAAAAGCCTATAGTAAAGCATATTAAGCCTTCTGAAGTTTCGGGAGTTATTGACGAATCTGGAAAAATTAACGACCATACATTTATTACGGCAATGGGGCTTTTACGAGTCGGATATGACACTTATAGTACTGATGAAAATGCTAGCGAGAGTTTTCGTGATAAACTAAACAGGATTTTACGAGCTTAAGAAGAGGTAAGATATGAGTGAAAAGGTTAAAAAAGATGTAATCTATGTTGATATTGAAGATGATATTACAGATGTTGTTAACAAAATAAAATCTTCAAAAGAGAGAATTATTGCAATTGTTCCACCAAAAAGTTTGGGTATTTTTAGAAGTGCCGTAAACATTCGTTTGCTTTCTCGAGCCGCACAAAAAAATGATAAGAAAATCGTTTTTATTACTAATAATTCTGCATTAAAGACTATGTCGGCAACAGCAAAAATTCCAGTTTCGAAAACTCTTCAGAGTAAGCCAGAGATACCAGAAATTGATATCTTAGAAATTGATGGTGATGATATTATCGATGATGAAAGTTTGCCTATTTCGGAGTTTAGCGGCCCAACTCCTGACGAAAAGGAAGCTGAAATTCTTGAAGGGATTGATATTGACGATAATAAAAATTTTAATAAAATTAATCCAGAATTAAAAAAAGAGAAGACTAATAAGGCTAGAAAAGGGCCGAGAGTCCCCGATTTTTCAAAGTTTCGAAAGAAGATTCTTATTATTGGTGGGGTGTCTTCTGTATTTTTATTATTTATGATTTGGGCAATATTCTTTGCTCCGTTTGCGGATATCACGATTGCTGCGAAAACCTCAACTACTAACGTAAAAGGTGTTGCTTCGATCTCTAATAATGCAAACGATAATTCGCTACTTTCAAAAACCGAAACTATTGAAAAAAATCATGAAATTACTTTTGAGGCAACTGGAACCCGCGAAGAAGGAGAGGCTGCTTCAGGAATTTTAAATCTTTCTCAAAGTAGTGATAGTGACCCTATTACTATAGCTCAAGGCTCTGCATTTTCAGCTGAGCAATGTAATTTTATCACAACCTCGGCTGTTACTATTCCGGGAGTAAAAATTAAAGGTGGCATAATTTCTGATGGAAAAGCTAGTGTTAGAATTAAAGCAACAGCTATCGGAGAGCAGTGTAATCTACCAGCACAAAAATATATTTCATCAATTAGTGGTGTTTCGGCAAGCGGTGGTCAGCTTTCTGGCGGTTCGAAAAAAACTTTAAAAGTTGTTTCGCAAAATGACATAAATGCAGCAAAAGCTAAAATTAATACAGAAAATGCAGATTCTATTAAGAGTTCTTTAAAAGCTAAATTTGGCTCAGATTATACTGTATTAAACGATAGTTTCTCTGTAAAAGATGGTGAGATTTCTTCTTCTGTTGCCGTCAATCAAGAGGCTCCAAACGGTAAGGCTACACTAAAGGCAACTTCTTTATATTCTATCATGGCAATTGAAAATAAAAGTATGGAAAGTGTTATATCTTCTCTTGTTAAAAATAAAATAAATAATTTAAATAATCAAAAAATTTATGATTATGGCTTGAAAGATGTCTCATTTTCGAAATTTAGTGGTAATAGTGTAGAAATTTCATCAAATGTAAAAATTGGCCCAGTTATTGATATAGATAATCTGAAAGATAAAATTAAGGGTAAAAAATCTGGTGAAGTTCGAAGCTTAATTGAAGCAAAAGAGGGTGTAAAAAATGTTGATGTGAAGTTTTCATTCTTTTGGGTAAATACTGTGCCGAACGATGATAAAAAAATTAATATCAAGTTTACGGTTGATAAATAATGAAATCTTTAAAGTTGATGGCGCTTGATGTTGGCACTAAGAGAATTGGTATCGCTTTGGCCGACTCCTTTATTAAAATAGCTATACCATTTACTACTGTTGAAGTAAATGATGATGTGGAATCTGCGGTAGAACAAATTATTGAGATAATTTCGAAAGAAGAAATTGACGTTCTTGTGGTTGGGTTACCACGAAATCAGAGTGGTGAAGAGACTTCGCAAACTGCTTATACTAAAGAATTTGTAAAAAATTTTGAATATTCAGTCGATAAAATTTGTTTTCAAGATGAAAGCTTGACGAGTATTCAGGCTGAAAACAGACTAAAAAGCTATGGAAAGCCATATTCAAAAGGCGATATAGATATGAATGCGGCTTCAATTATTTTACAAGATTATTTGGAGGAGAATTTTTAATGGATGGGATTATAAAACCACCAGTAAATAGAGATAAGCAGGAGCTAATAGAAGATCGTGCTGAAAGGGTTATTGAGGAAATATCTAAGCGCGAAAGGGAAACAGCTGCTATTTTAGACACAAAAAATAATAAAAAAAGAGTTTTTCGAAAGAGGATTTTGGTTTTTTTTACAGTTCTATTGTTTTGCTTTATTTCTTTTTGTGGAATTTTATTCTTAAGTTATAATAGTGCAATAAATTATAAAACTAACGATTCTAAAAAAGTTAATTTCAATATTAGTAAGGGCGAATCTTTAGATGTAGTTGCTCAGAAATTGGCTGATAAAAAAATAATTATCTCTAAAAACTCATTTATTTTCTATGCACGAATAAATAACAAACGGAATATTTTAGCTGGTAGTTATCAGTTATCTTCAAGTATGACAATTCCTGAGGTTTTAGATATTTTAAATAAAGGTCAAATTGTCGATAGCTTTAATATAACATTTTTACCTGGCGGAACAGTAAAAATGGCTAAAAATACTCTCTTGAAAGCTGGTTATTCGAAAAATGAAATTGATGATGCTTTTTCGAAAGATTATTCTGGGGAATTTCCAACTCTTTTCTCTGGTAAGCCAAAAAATACGGATCTTGAAGGATTTCTTTACGGCCAAACTCATAATTTTAAGAAAGGTACAAAAGTTGAAAATATTTTGCGGAGATATTTTGCAGACTTTGAAGCTAAAATTAAAGAACTAAACCTTGAGAATAAATTCAAGCAAAAAGGTTTGAGTTTATATGAAGGAATTACACTTTCCTCAATTGTTCAGAAAGAAACCTTGAGTGATTTCGAAGATCAACAAAAAGTTGCAGGTGTTTTTTATAACAGAATTAAAGCTGGGATGACGCTTGGTTCAGATGTAACGTATCAATATATTGCGGATAAAACAGGGGCTGAAAGAACTCCAAATTTAGATAGCCCTTATAATCTTCGAAAATATAAAGGTTTAACACCTACTCCAATCGCAACACCAGGGCTGTCTGCTCTTAAGGCGACGGCTTCTCCGGCTGAGCATAATTATTTATTCTTTTTGAGTGGAGATGATGATAAGACTTATTACGGTAGAACCGATATAGAGCATCAAGATAATATTAAAAAATATTGTGCAAAAAAGTGCTTGATTTTGTGATTAAGCTTGACAATTGTATTAATATTTGATAGAATTTTATATGTAAATTAATATAAAAATGATGTTTTGTGTATTTTTATATTAAGGCACCTACCAGAAAATACTTTATAGCATTCGTTTAACTCTATAATATTAATTAAAAAGGTCGACATTATGCTAATTTTTGAAAAGAAAGGGTATTATTAAGGTAGTGCATCACAGTAATGTGTTTGCGGGAGAAAGATTATTTGTAGTCAAAAACGAGGAGTTAAATCTCCTAAGATTGAAATCATACAGAATAGAAATAATAAAGTTTCTGATTCTACTTTTCTAAAGATAATTAATATACTAAGTTTAAAATCAACTGTTGTTTATTCTTCTATTTTTGTTATTGTGGTTATGGTTGCCGTATTTGGTGGTAGTCAGCCAGATATTAAAAAATCGACTGAGTTAAACAATCAAATTAATTCAAAATCTGTTGAAAATACTCAAAATAGTAATGAGAAATATTCTGTAGCAGACAAAGTTACGGAATCTGGTGTTGTTGCAAATCTTGCTGAGTCTGCTGATTTAGCGATCGCATCTTCTGTGGCGAGCCTTTCAACATCTACTGCAATACTTCAGGATTCACCTCAAGTTGCTGCTTCTGTTGAAAAGCCTAAAGTTCTTGAGGTTTCTTCTGAAAAACGTGAAATCATTAAATACACTACAACTTCAGAAGAGGTTATTCAAACAATTGCCGATAAATATGGCATCACTGCTCAAACTATTAAATGGGTTAATGGCTTGAAGGGTGATAAAGTTGAAGCTAATAAGGAACTAAGGATTCTGCCTGTAGACGGAATTATCTATCGATTTAAATCTGGCGACAGTATTAAATCTGTAGCAGAAAAATACCAAGCCAATTTAGAGAGATTGATTTCTTATAATAAGCTTAAGGATGGCGAAGAGCCTAAAGAAGGCGTTGAGATTGTAATTCCTGGCGGTATCTTGCCTGAAGAAGAGCGACCAGATTATAATCCTAAATCTAAGGTTTTCTCAACTTCTACAACTTCAAATTCTCGAAAATCTTCTAGTTCTGTGAGTGTATCGCCAGTATCCCTATCTTCTAATTACAATGTTAAAGCTGGAAATGCTTACGCCTGGGGAAACTGTACTTGGTATGCATATAATCGCCGTCCAGACATCGGAAGTTTTTGGGGTAATGCTTCAACTTGGGCAGTCAGTGCTAGAGCTGCTGGGTATAAGGTTGACCAAAATCCATCTGTAGGTGCAATTGCTCAGTGGAATGCTTACGCAAACTCATACATCTGGGGTTACGGACATGTTGCTATTGTTGAGTCTGTGAATTCTGATGGAACAATCACTGTTTCAGATATGAATTATGCTGGAAAACTAAATGTTGTAACAACTCGAACAGTACCAGCAAGTAGTGTTTCGAACTATATACACTAAAATATTTAAATGAGCGTTACTGTTTTGAGCGCTCATTTAAAATTGGATTTTTTATATTTTTTGTGTTATTATATATGTATGTTTGTAGATACAGCTAAGATTTTTGTCCAAGCCGGCCGCGGTGGAAATGGTGCGGTCAGTTTTCGAAGAGAACTTTATATCGAAAAAGGTGGCCCAGATGGTGGTGATGGCGGAAAGGGCGGCAATATTATCTTTCGAGCGACTAAAGATCTAAATACGCTTTTGAATTTTCGTTATAAGCCAGAAATTAAAGCTAAAAATGGTGAAAATGGTTCAAAAAGGAATAAGACTGGAAAATCTGGTGAAGATTTAATTGTCAAGGTTCCTGTGGGAACTTTAGTTAAACGTGATGGAGAAATCTTAGCTGACTTAAAGTTTGATGGCGAAGAAGCTATTATTGCTCGTGGTGGCGATGGTGGATTTGGCAATGCTCACTTTAAATCTTCGGTTCGGCAAACTCCGCGTGTTGCTGAACTTGGCGAAGTTGGTGAAACTTTCGAAGCTGATTTAGAGCTCAAATTGCTTGCTGACGTTGGTTTAGTTGGTTTTCCGAATGCTGGAAAATCTACATTTTTGAGTGTTGTTTCTAATGCACGACCAGAAATTGCCAATTATGCTTTTACTACATTAACTCCAAATCTTGGCGTTGCGGAAATTGATGGTTTTAATTTGTTAATTGCGGATATTCCTGGTCTAATTGAAGGAGCGAGCGAAGGTAAAGGTCTAGGTGATGCATTCTTACGCCATGTTGAACGAACGAGCGTTTTGCTTCATTTGATTGATATTTATGAAGAGAATCCAGATGAACAATATAAAATTATTCGTGAAGAATTAAAAAAATATCAACCCAAACTTCTGGATCGACCCGAAATCGTCGCTCTAACTAAATCAGAAGGAATGGATGCTGAAATGATTGATTTTCAAATTTCGAAACTTCATAAAGTGGCTGGTGACTCTCAGATTTTTGCAATTTCTTCGAGCGCGCATCAAGGCTTGAAGGAAGTTCTTCGTTCACTTCGAAAACAGGTTGAAGATTTTAGAAACTCACAATCTGAAATTGATACCAATGAAGAAGAAAATGAAGATATCGCCGTAATATCTCTATCTCAAGATGAAATCAATAAGGCTTGGACGGTTGAATTTAATGAAGAAGAAAATATTTTCGAAGTTAGTGGTGAAAAAATTGAAAAATTTGCTCGCCGAACTAACTTTATGAATGTTCATGGCGTAAATCGCTTGCGTGATATCTTGCGAAAAATGGGAATTGATCATGAACTCCGCCGAATGGGTGCGGAAAATTCAAGCATAATTTCAATCGCTGGCAATCAATTTGAGCTTGTTGACTCGAATTGGGAAGATTAAAAGTTGTCTAAATAAAAAAGCACGATCTTAGTCGTGCTTATAGGTTTACCTTAGGATTTTGTTCTCGAATTGTTCTAAGTAATGCAACGTTTTGAAATCGTAATAACGATTTTTCGTCTATCCCTATATGTGAGGATATGACTTTTCGTACTTGAGCTTCATTGAACTTCTTTGAGAAGAGTCTAGCAACTGTAAGTGGGTTACAACCTATGAAAAGAAGTAGTTTGATTAACCCTTTTGTGATTGGATTGACTTCTTTTTTAGCCTTTTTATAGTTAGCTTTCATTCATTTTTCTCCTAAATGTGCGCGCCACTCTCTGGCGAATGAGTGAGATTATTATCTCAAGGACATTTGTATTTTACCATATTTTAATTAAAAAGTCAAGTATATTTGTTATTTTTGTAGTTTTAGAGTAAAATATAAACATGAAGACTTTCTTTTTTTATGATTTAGAGACTAGTGGATTTAGCCCGCAAAATGACCGAATTATGCAATTCGCAGGGCAGCGAACAGATGAAAACCTTAATCGAATTGGTGAGCCTGTTAATATTTTGGTTAGATTGAATGATGATGTTTTGCCGAGCCCGAGTGCGCTAATGGTGACGAAAATTAGTCCACAAAAAACTGTTGAAGAAGGCTATACTGAAGCCGAATTTGCGAAAATGCTCGTTGAAGAATATTTTACGCCAGATACAGTGATTATTGGATATAATAATGCTCGATTTGATGATGCTCATATTCAGCATCTTTTGTGGCGAAATTTTTACCCGCCATATGATTGGCAATGGAAAGAAGGTCGCTCGCGCTGGGATTTGTTAGATGTGGTACGAATGATTCGGGCGCTTCGACCAGAAGGAATTAATTGGCCGTTTGTTGTAAATGAAGAAACTGGCGAAAAATTTGCCGCTAATAAGCTTGAGCTTTTAACTAAAGAGAATGGAATTTCGCACGAGAATGCTCATGACGCAATGAGTGATGTTGATGGCTTGATAGATGTTGCGCGACTCTTGAAAGAAAAACAACCACAGATTTTTGATTACTTGTTTAAAATACGTTCGAAAAATGAGGTTCAAAAACTAGTTAATCTTGAGAATCCGAAGCCATTTGTTTATACGTCTGGTCGCTTTAAAGTTGAGTTTGAAAAAACTACTGTGGCTTTTCCGATTGCGCCGGCTAAAAACAAAAATGTGATTGTGTGGGACTTGAGATTTTCTCCTGAAAAATTTATTGATTGGAGTGAAGGGCAAATTTTAGAAAATATTACGGCGGATTTTGAGACTCGTTTGCAAGCAAATTTTACACCACTGCCAGCCAAAGTTTTGCAATATAATAGATGTCCGGCAGTTGCACCAATGGGTGTTTTGACTGAGGAGAATCAGCAAAGGTTGAAGATTGATTTAGACGAAATTCAGAGAAATTTAGATATTCTACGAAAAAATCCACATTTTGCTGAGAATATTCGCTCGGCTTTCGAAAAGAAAAATGACAAATTTATTGATCAATCCGCTGATAGTGAAAAAAAATGGCCTGAAGCTCAATTATATAACGGATTTTTGCCGAGTTCTGATGAACCAAAAGTTTCGGCTGTGCGAAATGCTAGTGCGCGCGAATTGGCGGATTTTCATCCAGATTTTACGGACGAGCGACTTGATGATTTGCTAATTCATTATAAAGCACGTAGTTTTCCGAAGAGCTTAAATGCTAGCGAAAAAGCTTCGTGGGAAGAATATCGTGCGCAAAATATCCAAAAAATGTTACCTAAATTTATGGAAGAGTTGCAACAGATTTCACTGTCTCAGAATTTGAGCTCGCAAGAAGAATTTATTATTGAAGAAATGAAGCTCTGGCTTGAAAATATTTTACCGGAAATCAACTAATCGATAATCCCGATAAAAATCGTAATAATTCCTAAGATTGCATGGCTTATGGTTACTCCAGTGAGGTTCTTAGTTTTAAGATACTGCACTTACGCTTGTGCGTTATTTTGTTAGCTCTTTAATTTCTAAAGACTATTCGCCGGCTAAGATTTTTTCGTTTTGCTTGTTTAATGATATAAGCTTGCGAACCTCTTTCGGTAGATTATCTTCTGGGTGTTTGAAGCCCGCAGTCCACTGATAGCCCTTATTGTAGCCTAGCTCTTTAGTAATTTTAGAAGTAGAATTTCTTAAGTGCAAAGGAATAGGGGCATTTGGGGCTTTTTTTGCTAAGTCATAAGATTGAAACATAATACCGGTAGCTTCGCGTGACTTTTTAGATTTTGCTAAAGCTATTGCGGCATGAAATAGATTATATTTAGCTTCTGGCATTCCTATTTTTTCAACCGCATCAAAAGCAGAATTTGCCAAACCAAGAGCGCCATTCCCAGCTAGCCCAATATCTTCGCTTGCAAAAATAATCATTCGGCGGGCAATATATTTTGGGTCCTCGCCGGCATTTAACATTTTAGCTAGATAGTAGCCAGTGGCATCAACATCACTGGCTCGCATACTTTTAATGAAAGCCGAGATTGTATCATAATGAGAATCGCCATTTTTATCATAGATTAAGGTTGAATTTTCGATTGAATTTTTAACAACTTCCGGTGTAATGTTATTTTTTTCGAAATTTAAAATTAGCTCGAGATTTCCAAGCGCATTTCGAGCATCGCCACTACTTATTTTAGCGAGAATTCTGAGTGCTTCCGGCTCTATTTTTGTTTTTGGCGAAACTTTTTCAAGCGCATTTTTAATGATTTTCGAAATCTCCTCAGTATTTAAAGGCTTGAGTGACAGAACTCGACTTCTTGAAAGTAGCGGTGTGATAATTTCGAATCCTGGATTCTCGGTTGTTGCGCCAATCAAATTTATTAAGCCACTTTCAATATGTGGCAAAAAAGCATCTTGCTGCGATTTATTGAAACGGTGAATTTCATCAACAAAAAGAATTGTTCGCGTCCCGAGGTTCCAGTTTTGGCGAGCATGTTCGATAACTTTTTCGATATCTTTTTTACCACTAGTGACGGCTGAAATTTCAATAAAGTCTGCATTAACTTCATTTGCCAAAATTCTTGAAAGAGTAGTTTTGCCAGTTCCAGCTGGCCCCCAAAAGATTAAGCTGATAGGTTCTTTGTTTTCGATTATTTTTCGTAAAATTCCATTTTCACCAATAAGGTGAGATTGGCCAATAACCTCATCAAGTTTTTTTGGTCTCATTTTTTCAGCAAGGGGAATTTTTTGTTGATAATCCATTCTTATATTTTATCATTTTAGTATAAAAACCGCAAAAATAGTATTTTCGAAATTTGAAAAAAACACTATTTTATGGTACCATCTTAATTAAGTAGTCAACTAAAATGAATCTGAGGAATTATGAAAATTAATACAAAACCACTGCCTGGAATGATGGAGCTATTGCCAGAAGAGCAACTCGAGTTTAATCGAATCATGTCAATTATTCAAAAAAATTATGAAAAATTTGGATTTACACCGATTGATACGCCAGTGATTGAGCGAACAGAGACTCTTCTTGCGAAAGCTGGTGGTGAAACTGAAAAGCAAATTTATCGTTTTTCGAAAGGTGACAACGATTTAAGTTTGAGGTTTGATTTGACTGTGCCAACTGCAAGATTTGTTGCCGAGAATTTTGGCCAGTTACAGTTTCCTTTTAAACGTTCGCAAATTGGTAAAGTCTATCGCGGCGAAAGGGCGCAGCGAGGTCGTTTTCGTGAATTTTATCAATGTGATATTGATGTTATTGGTCGAGGTAAATTAAGTATTTCTTATGATGCCGAGGTTATTACGGTAATTTATAACATTTTTCGAGAGCTAAATTTTGGTGATTTTACTCTTCGAATTAATAACCGAAATATTACGAGTGGTTTAATTGAAGGGCTTGGCTTAATTGAAAGATCAGCTGAAATTATGTCCTTGATTGATCGTGCTGAGAAGATTTCAACTGAGGAATTTTCAGAGCAACTTACTGATTTAAATTTAGGGAAAAAATCTCAAATAATTTCTGATTTTATTAAAATCTCAGGTTCAGCTGAAGATGTTATAGATGAGTTAAAAAATCTTTCTCAAAAAATTAAAAATCAACAATTCGAAAAAGGAATTAATGAGATTTCTGAAGTTTCTGAATTATTAAAAATAATGGGTGTTGAAGAAAAATATTTCAAACTCGATATGTTAATCGTTCGTGGTCTAGATTATTACACGGGAACAGTTTTTGAAACAAATTTAAACAACTTCAAAGAAATTGGCTCAGTTTCTAGTGGTGGTCGTTATGATAATTTAAGCGAATATTATTCGAAAGAAGAGCTACCAGGAGTCGGTGCTTCAATTGGTTTAACGCGATTGTTTTGGTGCCTACGAGACTTAGGCTTGCTTAAATTTTCAAAACGCTCAACTGCGGAATTTTTAATAGTTCCAATGAGCAAAAATGAGCTCCAAAAGTCTTTCGAAATTGCTGATGAATTAAGAAAAGAAGGCAAGAATACTGAAGTTTTGCTTGAAGATTTTACTATGAAAAAAGCTTTTAAGTTTGCCGATAAACGAGGTGTTAAATATACTTTAGTAATTGGTGAAAAGGAAATTTCTGAAAATTCATTTATTTTTAAAGATATGGAAACTGGCGAAAGACTAGAGTTGGCTAAAATTCTAAAAAAATAGTGCTATTGTTTATTTTTTAAAAAATATGTGGTATAATCATTTTATATCACTTTGGCGCCTTGGCGGAGTGGTTACGCAGCGGTCTGCAAAACCGTTTACACCGGTTCAAATCCGGTAGGTGCCTCCAAAATATTTAAGTAAAGGAAAACCATATGAAAGAAGAAAATCAAAGAGTTGTAGAAATTCGAAAAGGTGAAAATGAATCAAATGTTCGCCCAGTAGTTATTACTCCAGTATCAAAAAAGAAGAAATATAGTCAAACAGTAAAAAGTATTCGGCAAATTTGTGTTTGGTTTAATATTTTTACGGCTATGATTTGTGCTTTAATCAGCCTAGTATATATTTGGGTAGACAATAATCTAGGAGAATTAATGGGCAAGGCTTGGGCTACATTCTTAGTGCTTGGTGCTTTTTCTCTATTCATTATGATTATCGCTCCACTTCTTGATAAAGATGAAGCTTAAGTTTATAACACGCCTTGACTTTTGTAGTTAAGGCGTGTAAAATATAAATATGCGCGAGTGGCGGAACTGGTAGACGCGAGGGACTTAAAATCCCTTGGCCAAAAGCCGTGCGGGTTCGATTCCCGCCTTGCGCACCAGACATGATATAACAGAGAAGACCACTTGAGAAGAGTGGTTTTTTCGTATACATAGCCAGAAGGGTGAGTGTGGCGGCATTCGTGCTGGCCACTAACCCAAGATTTATTGTAGAATTACCATAGCGGCTAGTATAAGCCACACAATTTGGTATAATAAGGCTATAACCAAAAAGGAGAAACGATACTATGACAACAGCATTAATCGTTTTGCTCGGCGTGATTGGCCTGCTCGTTTTGTTTGGCATCTTCATGTGGGCAACGTACAACAGCTTGGTCAAGCTGAAGATCCGCGTGGACGAAGCTTGGAGCGACATTACTGTCCAGCTTAAGCGCCGAACAGACCTCATCCCGAACTTAGTGGGCACTGTGAAGGGCTATGCGTCGCACGAGAAGGAGGTCTTCGAGAACGTGGCTGAGGCTCGCAGTGCTATCATGAATGCTCAAGGCGTGCAAGAGACAGCTGCGGCAGAGAATATGATAGAGGGCGCTCTGAAGAGCTTGTTTGCTGTAGCAGAGGCTTACCCAGAGCTCAAGGCCAACCAAAACTTCATCCAGCTGCAGCAAGAGCTGGTGGACACTGAGGACAAGATCCAGGCAGCGCGAC
>CALHCA010000127.1 GCA_937930585.1 uncultured bacterium | reverse complement strand
CTTTTTAGTATAGAGCAGGAGGGGTTTAAAATGTCAGAAGAAAAACAAATAACTATTGCTGAATTTAATAGAAGATTAATAGAGGATAATAGGGAATTAATACGAATAATAGCTGATGCACTTTATCCAGCAATTGAACAACTGAAATTATATCAAGAAGCTCGGAAAGAGATTAGAAGTATGAAATTAGAAAAAAGAACTTCATATGAGCTTAAAGTTCAAGAAAAGGCAATTGCCTGGGAAAAAGAATATCTAAGTAGAAAAAACTTTTAGTCAGTCTTCAAGACCCAAAAAATGGGTCTTTTTTATTTTAACACTCTTCTAAAATATACCTAACCTGTCACAATTACAGAAAAGAGAAATTTTGGCAAAATCATCACAAGAACAGTGTAAATTCAGATTATTTTAGGGTGCTAAATCTTTCAGAACTTATTTTTTTGTTATGCTTGTGCTTTTGTGATATAATGGAATTTATGGATAGAGGTAAAAAAGTTGAACGCTCGACGCTGGTTTTGGTTTCAGTTTTTATGCTGGTTTTAGGCTTTGCGGGTGGCTCAAGAATAGATGATATTAGAAATTTAATCGCGCCAGTTTTTGGGCTGAAAAAGGTTGAAAGAATAGATTTTTCGAATGTTGAAAAAACTTATCAAGCTTTAGCTTCAAATTTTGATGGTGAAATTGATAAACAAAAAATTATTGATGGTGCTTCGAAAGGTTTAGTTGAAGCGGTGGGAGACAAATATACAGAGTATATGACTTCTAAAGAAGCTGAAGAATTTAATAAAAGTTTAAGTGGTGACGTTGGAACAGGAATTGGTGTTGAGCTCGCAAAAGACGGTGACTCTGTTAAAGTTGTGCGAGTTTTAGCTAAAAATCCAGCCGAAAGTGCAGGAATTTTGGCAGGTGATGTGATTTCGAAAGTTAATGGTGAAGATGTTTCGAAAGAAAATACTTCTGAAATTAGCAAAAAAATTCGTGGAGATGCCGGAACAACTGTTAAGATTGGTGTAGTTCGTGGCAATGAAAAGAAAGAATTCTCAGTAACGCGTGCGAAAATTGAAAATCCAAGCGTAGAGCTTTCGAAGAAAGATGGTGTTGCAACGCTTTCAATTTATCGTTTTGATAGCGAAACTGGTGTTTTAGCGAAAAAATATGCCGAAGAAATTAAAAATGAGGGAATTTCGAAAGTTATTTTAGATCTACGCGGAAATGGTGGCGGATATGTTCAAGCTGCAAAAACTGTTGCAAGCTTATGGCTTGAAAAAAATGCTTTGATCGTTAGTGAAAAAACTGGTTCAAAAACGGTTGAGGAGATTCGAGCGACTGGTGACAATCCTTTGAAAGGTATTAAAACTGTGATTTTGCTTGATGGTTCTTCGGCAAGTGCAAGCGAAATCGTTGCAGGCGCTTTAAAAGAACATAAAGCTGCTCAAATTGTTGGTGAGAAATCTTATGGTAAGGGAAGCGTTCAAACTACTATTGATATGCCAAATGGAGCTTTATTGAAAGTTACAATTGCGAAATGGTTTACGCCGAGTGGAAAAAATATTTCGAACAATGGAATTTTGCCAGATATTGAAGTGAATGTACCGAAGGACGAAAGTTATTTATTGAACGATATTCAAAAAAATAAAGCATTAGAAATTTTAAAATAATTGCAGACTACTATTTAGGAGGGGAAAATGGAAACAAGAAAAAAGATCTTATTGGTTGAAGATGATGAGGTTTTAGCTAGTGTATACCGCGCAAGACTCGAGATGGAAGATTTTGAAGTTATAGAAGTTCATGATGGCGAGCAGGCATTAACTGCAGCTCTAGAATATCGCCCAGATTTAATAATTCTTGATGCAATGATGCCAAAAATCTCTGGCTTTGACGTATTAGATATCCTTCGAAACACTCCTGAGACAATGAATTTGCAAATTATTATGCTGACCGCTTTAAGTCAAGAAAGTGATCGTGAGCGAGCTGAAAAACTTGGCGTTGATGAATATCTTGTTAAATCTCAGGTGATGATTTCGGATGTGATTGAGAAAGTCCGTGAACATCTAGGTATTGGTGAAGATTACTGATAGCTCAAAAAAAGTAAAATAAAAAATGAGTCAATCTTTCGAAAGACTCATTTTTTATTGTAATTACGCAGCAACAACTTCTACAACTGTGCGTCGTTCAGTTTTACCGGTAAATTTGCGTTTTTGGATTTGTTTAAACTTCACAACGCCAGTTTGCTTAGCGTGGATTGTAAAGTTTCGGCTCATGTAAGTTCCTTCACCAGCCAATTTAGTTGCGCCAGTCTGTCGAACGAGAACTTCGCCCTCGTTAACTTTTTGGCCACCAAATCGTTTAACACCAAGGCGTTGGCCGGCATTGTTATGGACGTTCTTACTTGAACCACCCGATTTAACGTGTGACATTTTTACTCCTTAATTAGTACTAATAATTCACGCGCCACAACTTGATTTTCGCGATAATATATTAAATCTTGTGGTTTAACGCGCATAAATTCCTTTCTATTATAACCCAGCTCATTTAAAAAGTCAATAAGTGGAAGGTGAGAAAAATCACCATTTTGTGTTTTCCAAGCAGGAACAGCAATGCAAATCTGTGTGCCTTCTGGAATTTGCTGCGATAAATTCTTTAAAAAGTTCGAAATTATACGATTGCAATTTTCGCGAACTTCTGCTAATTTTTTGGGCGAAGGTGGAGCAGAGAATGGTTGTCCTAAGTAAGTCTCGCAAACCACGCTTGAAAGTTTTTTTGCAAAACTCCATTTTTCAATTGTAGCGTCAGCTTCATAAATTCTCCCAAGTTCACCATGCGGTTTAAACTCTCGCACAAACCAATCACTATTTTCTTTCGAAAACTCCACCATTTTTTCACTCAAATCTGTCCCGTTTGCTTTAAAACCTTTTAGAAGTGCTTCTTGAATAACTGTGCCAGTTCCGCAAAAAGGATCGAGGATTTCTGGCTTTTCGAAAGTTTTTTCACCAAAAAGTGCTTGAATCTGTGGCTGATTTTCGCCAGCACCAAGATTAATCATTGTTTGGGCAAGTTTTGGTGGCAGCATCCCAACAAAAGCATCGCGCTTCGGCCTGTTCTGATCGCGTCTAGCGTAGCTTGTGATATTTTGCGCGCCTTCACTTAAAGCAACAATTGTTTTTTTACCACCACGAACTACTAAAATTTCGATTTTTTTCTCACTTAAACCAAGCTTATTGTTGTGCGAAATTGCGGTTGAGAGCTCAGTATTTTTTGAAGGGATTATTCGCACCGAAACACCGTGATTTTTAAGCTTTTGTTTAATGGTTGTTCCAGTTTTCGAAACTTCGTTCGCCCGAATTTTTAAGCCATAGGCTGAAATTCCTAGTGTAATTTTTCCGCTAAAATCCGCAAAATCGTGTTCAAAAATTTTGGTTATTTTTTTTGAAACATCTCGCCAATCTGTTGAATTGACCTCAAAAACAACTTGGCCGGTTTTTAAAATTGAGCCAAAATGCGAAACATTGAGTTTTTCAGTTTCAATAAGACAAGCATAATCACCCAGTACGCGAATTTTGTCGCCGCCAAAAACACTTTCGAGCTCGGCGATCCCGATAGCAGGCTGTCTGCCTAAGATTGCAATTTTCATTATTTTATTATAACATATTTAATTGATTTTAAAAATATACTTGACAAAATATCAGGGGGGGGGGCATAATATAAGC
>CALHCA010000126.1 GCA_937930585.1 uncultured bacterium | reverse complement strand
TGAAATGATTAACGAAATAGAAAAAGAAGATCGTTCGAAAGAATCAATTTTTAAAACTTTTGTACGAATTTTGAGGCTTAAAATATAAATATTATTTTCCTTATTCGGCTAATCTAGGATCAATATAAAAAATTACGAAAAACTTAGTTTGAAATATATTTGAAGCAAAAAAATACTCAAAAAGCTTGAAAAATAAGAATAATTGTGATAAAATTACATAGTTAATATTAAATGCGAGTGAAATTTGGGAGATTTTGCGCCTCATTTCGAAAGAGATGACCAGCACGAAGCAAACAAACACTCTTTAAATGAAAGGAAAAGTTCAATGAGTCGAATCGGAAAACTACCTATTGAGGTTCCGGCTGGTGTGACAATCACGATTGACGAGAACGAGATTTCAGTTAAAGGCGCTAAAGGCGAACTAACTGTGCCTCATTTGTCAGATGTAACTGTCGAACTTGACGGCACAACTTTAAAGGTTGTTCGAAACAATGACGAACGAGTAGCCCGCGCACAGCACGGATTGCAACGAGCTCTTTTAAATAACGCTGTAGTTGGCGTAACAAAAGGTTTTGAAAAGAAATTAGAAGTTAATGGAGTTGGTTTCCGTGTTCAAACTAACAATCCACAAGAGCTTGAAATGCAACTTGGTTTCTCACACCCTGTAATTTATAAAGCAAAAGAAGGAATCGCTCTTTCTAACGATAAAATGGTTATTACAGTTGCAGGAATCGACAAGCAGGCTGTTGGCCAAGCTGCGGCAGAAATCCGCGCATTGAAGAAACCTGAACCATATAAAGGTAAAGGTATCAAATATGTTGATGAAGTTATCTTGCGAAAAGCGGGAAAGGCAGGTAAATAATGTCTAAAGCATTAGCACTTAAGAAGCAAAACTTAGCTTTGCGAAAAGGTCGCGTTCGAGCAAAAATTTCTGGAACTGCTGAACGCCCACGATTAACTGTAACTATTAGTAATTTGCATGTTTCAGCTCAAATTATCGACGATGTTGCGCAAAAAACTCTTGTTTCAGCAACAACTGTTGGTTCAAAAGCTAAGGGAACAAAAACTGAACTTGCTGCTAAAATTGGTACAGAAATTGCTAAAAAAGCTAAAAAAGCTAAAATTAATATGGTAGTATTTGACCGAAATGGTCGCCAATATGCAGGCCGCTTGCACGCATTGGCAGATGCTGCTCGTAAGGAAGGATTGGAGTTCTAAATATGGCTGAAGCTCAAAAAACTCAGGCTCCACGCCGAAATAATGACCGAAACAATAGTCGAAATGGTCGAAAAAATGACCGCCGAAATAACAATCGACGTCAAGAACGCGAAGAAAAACAATTCGAAGAATTAGTAATTAACATTGATCGTGTTTCTCGTGTTGTTAAAGGTGGACGACGCTTCCGCTTTAAAGCTCTTGTTGTTGTGGGTGACCGTAAAAACAAAGTTGGTGTTGGTGTAGCTAAAGGTCAAGATGTGACTGCAGCTATCGCTAAGGCAACAAATGTTGCAAAGAAAAACATGATTGAAATCGCTCTTGAGGGCGACACAATTCCACATGAAGCTGAGAAAAAAGTAACTGGCGCTCACGTTCTTTTGAAGCCCGCAGCTCCTGGTACTGGTATTATTGCTGGTGGTGTTGTTCGACAAATTATTGGTGTAACAGGAATTCGAAACATGCTTTCGAAAT
>CALHCA010000125.1 GCA_937930585.1 uncultured bacterium | reverse complement strand
CTTTAGTTGCAAAATTAAAATTAACAGTTCCTCCCTCAGGGTTAAATCCTAAAGAAACCGCAATACCTTCAAGTAATGTTGATTTACCACTCCCATTTTCGCCCATAAAAAAGGTAATAGGAGAAGAAAAATTTAAAGAATCAATGGAATTTATTGATGGAATTTCAGAGTAGTATTTCCCTTTAGGTATAGGTTTTATCCTTATTTCTTTGACAAAAACATCCATTGTATCCCCTTTCATTTTTTATTATATCATTTTTAATAGATAAAGAGAAACTTTTTAATGATAAAAATTCATTAATAGCTTCTTTTGATAAAAATCTATCTAAAACTTTATAAAGATATCTTACTTTGTGAAATTTTTAAATGAGCACTTTTAGTTAATCACTAAAATAGCAAATAATAAAAAGCGAGTCAGATAAACTGACTCGCTAAATATTAATCGAAATATACATATGTATCATAAGTGCTTGCGGGTACGGTCATTGTTGAGAATTGACCCCATCTACCGTTAACAAAGTAATTATATTGCGAAATTGTAACCATATTACCATTCACGGCTTCGACCCAAACAATGTGACCATATTGACCGCCGCTCATCACGCCGAATGATCCAACTTTTGGAGTACTTCCAGTTCGGAATCCTGCTCGCCGTGCGCTAGCCGGTACATCTTTAGCATTACCCCAATATGCAGCGTTGATACCTTTTGTTGCGCGCAATTTCCATGCAACATAGCTCACACATTGGCGACAACCATAGCCATAGCCATCTGTTCCATTTCCATCTGCACCACCATAGCTTACCGCATTTGCATCAACAAAACAGTTTGCATCATTCCAAGGGTAACTGCTTGTTCCAGCAATAGCTTGTGGAATCGACCCGCTACCAGCTGCCCGAGCTGCACGCAGAATTTGAGCCTGAATCATATCTTGCTGTTGTTTTTGGAGGGCTGCTTTTTGCGAATTTCGCTCGTTCGCATATTTTGTGTATTCTGCTTCATCATTTTTAGTTTGAGCAATTAATTCATTCTGCTGGCGAATTTTTTCTTGAAGTGCAGATTCAGCTTGTTGTTGATTAGTTAAAGCAACTTTAACTTCATCTCGCTGTTTTTCAAGTGCAGCTTTTGCTCGCTTAATACTATCAACCTTTTCAACCAACTGGTTCTTAACTGCACTTTGATATTCAAAATTATCAAGCGCTTTCGAAAGATTATTACTCCCTGCAATCCGCTCGATTGGTGTTATGTCATCTTCAATTGACATTGTTGCCAAAATCGAACCAAGAGCATCTCGATTTCGCTCGATATTTTCTTCATTATTTTTAATTTCAAGCTGTAGCTTTTCGTATTGTTTTTGATATATTGCAATTTGCGATTGAATTGTGGCTTTTTCATTTTCAATACCACTAAGCTCATTTTGAAGTGTTTGTGCTTTATTCCTAAGATCACTCGCACGAGATTCCGCACCGCTAATTTGAGATTCCAGCGCTTTAATTTCTTTATCGAGCTGTTCAACACTCTTCTCGGCTTCAGCACTTTTTGGCAAAGCCGCAATAACACCAGCAACAACAACTCCAAGAGAAATTGCGCCATTTATCACTAAATTCTTCTTCTTAATCTTTTTCATAGTTGTTTTTCTTTTTATTTTAACTTTATTCTTAAATAGATTATACCACAATCTTTTTTCGAAAACAAGCCCCTTTCTATATTTTTAAATATTTTCTTGTTGCCGTAAATGCTGAAACAACGCCGATAAATGAACCAATAACTATCAACCCTAGAACAACCAAAAATCCATAAACTTGCAAGAATGAAATTACAGGCGAAATGATAATTCCATAAGTTTCAAGCTTAGTCTTTGAAAGAAAAATAATCAAATATCCAATAATTGACGCTAAAACTGCTGCAATCGTTCCGCAAATTACCGCTTCAACCAAAAATGGCCCGGCAATAAAACTTTTATTCGCACCAATTAATTTCATCATATAAATCTCTTCTCTGCGATTAAAAATAGCCATTCGAATTGTATTAAAAATAATTAAACTAGCAATGATTACAAAAATTGAACCAGCTAAAATTCCAACTTTCTCAGCAAAATTAATCGTGTTTGAAATATTCTTAATCGCTTCATTTCGATCACTCGCATATGTTGGCAAATGATCTGGGTCGAGGCTCGATTTTATCAATTTATTATTCTCAACAAGATTTTTAAGCTCGGTTGAATCTGAAATATCAACAAGTCTAATATTAAAAATACCAAAAAATTCATTATTCGATTCAATTAAAGCTTTTCGAATACGCACATCTGCAGATTTTCTTTGCGCAAATTTATCTCGTGCTTCTTGCGGTGAGGTATAAGTTATATTTGTCACTGTTTTAAGATCACCGATTAACTTTTTCATCTTTTCAATATCAGAATTTGAAACACCTTTTTTCAGATAAATCGACATTTCAACTTTATTTTTAATGTCATCAACCGTATCCATCAAAACCGAACGCGCAAGGAGCGATCCAAAAATAATCACCAAAGTAACAGTCATCACAGCAGTTGCAGCAACCGAAAGCCAAGCATTTCGAACAAAGCTGTTTGCACCATATTTTGTAATTCGCCAAAGAGTTAAAGTTTTGCGGCGGCGCTGTTTCTGTTGCATAATAACTTTCGAATTTTGTTTTTTTCTACCTTGCTGCACTTGAGAGCCTTTAATTTTATGATGTTTTAAATTTTCCTCTCTCATTACTGCCTATACTCCCCTTGCGATTGGTCGTGAGTAATTTTTCCACCGTTTAAGGTGATTACACGACGTTTAAGTTTATTTACAATTTCAACATTGTGCGTAGTTAAGACAACTGTTGTTCCGTAATCATTAATTTTTTCAAGCAATCTAATAATATCCCAACTATGTTTTGGGTCAAGATTCCCTGTTGGCTCATCAGCAATTAGGATTTTCGGTTGGCGAGCAATTGCGCGAGCGATTGCCACACGTTGTCTTTCACCACCACTTAACTGATGTGGAAAATTCCCTTCTTTTCCTTCAAGACCAACAAGCTTAATAACTCTCGGAACAGTCGCCTTAATCTCATGATTAGTCATTCCAGCAATCTCAAGTGCAAAAGCTACATTTTCGAAAACAGTTCGGTTTGGCAAAAGCTTAAAATCTTGAAAAATTACACCTATTCGGCGCCGTAAAAGTGGAATATCCTTATCTCGCAATTTATCATAATCAATTCCGCCAACAACAATTTTACCGCTGGTTTGCTTTTCTTCACGAGTGAGCATTTTTAAAAGTGAAGATTTTCCCGCGCCACTCGTTCCAACTAGAATAACAAACTCTTTTGGCTTAATATGAAGGCTAACCCTGTTAATCGCAGGAGTTTTTGAATTACCATAAACTTTTGTCACACGATCTAATAATATCATCACTTTTTATTATACCAGCTTTTTTCAAAGTGTTCAAGCTTATTTAAAAAATTTAACTAAAATCACCCTTTCGAGTGATTTTTGAGTTATTTTTTAGCTTTTTTCTTTCGAAGAAGCTGTGCTGTGTAATTTTCTGGTGAATCTGCAGTTCTATCGATTCCCAAAACTTCTAAAACATCCCACAATTCTTGGCGAATTCCATCTGGATTATCACCTTTTTTCACTTCTCGTTCAAGTTTAATGAAAGTTCCTAATCCTTCAACATCATCTAAAAAGAAAGTAGTATCTTCAACTTGAAGTTTTTGGCGATTTCGAAGCACTTCAACTTTCATCTCAAAGCCAAGTTGCTGAACAATATGCGCTGTTTCAGAATAATTTAAAACCGGAGTTTCATGAATTAAATCAACATTTTCAGCATCAATATGGCGCTTTTGAATTAGCTGATACCAAGGTTTGCGTTTTGGATCAATAATCTCTGTTCGAATCATTAACTTTGGTAAATTTCTACTTGGCTGAAAACCTCGTGGTAAAAACACGCGATCATTCTGAAAAATAACTCGCCCAAAATCATGCCCCGTATCCGTTATTCTTTTAATAAAATCAACCTTATTTTTAATTTTTGCCTTTACGATAACTTTCTTCATGGTTCGATTATACCATATTATTTAGATTTTGCCAAGATGCTTACGCTCCAACCTTTGTCGGGATTGCTCCGCCAAACAAACCGTAGCTGCCATTGCTACGTTCAAGCTTTCAATTTCACCAACCTGTGGAATCATTACTTGATTTTCAACTTTCGAAAGCAGCTCACTCGAGACACCAGAGCCTTCATTGCCAAAAATCCAAGCCGTTTTTGCCGTGAAATCCTCATCGTAAATTGATTTTTTAGCTCTCAAACTTGTGGCAAAAACTGGAACTTGCATTTTATCAACTAATGAAATTAAATCTTGGTTTTCAAAAATTTTTAACTTAAAATGCGCTCCCATTCCAGATCTAAGCACCTTTGGCGACCAGGCCGAAACAGTTTCTTTCGAACAAATAATTTGTTCAACACCAAAGCCAACCGCACTACGCAAAATCGTGCCAAGATTACCTGGATCTTGAATCCTTTCAAGAAAAATCGTATCTTTTCGAAAATCGACATCTTGAAAAGTTGATATTTTTACAACAAAAAGTATTCCAACGCCTTCAATTACGGGGCTAATTTTGGTATAAATATTCGACTCAAGCTCAACAATTTCAACACCAAGTTCTTCACACCTTTTAATCACTTGCTCAACTTCAAAGCTTCTAGAAGAACTCGAGACAACACAAATCTCTGGCGAGCCAAAAGCTTTAAGCCATTCGCTAGCCAAATGAACACCTTCAATAATTGTTAGCCCCTGTTTGTTTCGAAAGCTTTGTTTATGCGAAAGTTGAACAAGTTTTTTAACCAAAGGGTTTTGCGATGAGCTAATTTTTTTCATTAAATCTCGCTCGATTTTACGCGAATTTGCGAAGCGTCATCTCGATTTCGAACACTCACCAAACCATCGCCTTCAATTGTATCAAAATCAATCACAACAACTTTTGGCACACCAATTTCGTCTGCCTTGGCATAAACTTTTCCAACTTTTCCGCTCAAATCAAATTCAACATTTTTATATTTTTGGCGGAGTTCAAGATAAACTTCTCGCGCTTTTTCAACCAAAGCTTCTTTATTTTTAAGAAGTGGCGCCACAATTATTTTTGTTGGAGCAAGATTTTCAGGCAATGCCAAAAAAATGCGAGTTTTGCCATCAGTTTCAACTTCGCGATAAGCGTTCGAAAGAACCGCCATTAAGAGCCGCTCAACACCAAAACTTGGCTCAATCACATGAGGAATGAACTTTTTACGCGTTTGCTTATCAGTATATTCCATATTCTTGCCACTTGCTCGCTGGATATTCGCAAGATCAAAATCAGTGCGATAAGCAATTCCCATCAACTCTTCTTTACCAATTGGATAATTAAACTCAAAATCAACAGTACGCTTCGAATAATGCGCGCGGTCTTCTTCTGAAACTTCAAGCTCATATAGAGAACTTTGTGGCAAACCCATTTTTTCAGTTAAGAATTTTCGAACTAAATCAAGCAATTTTTCAAATTCAGCCTCCCAATTCTCAGGATCTACAAAATATTCAATCTCCATTTGCTCAAACTCACGAGAACGAAAAACAAAATCTCGAGGCGAAATCTCATTTCGAAAGGCTTTTCCTTGTTGCGCAAGGCCAAATGGCAAGCTTGGATAGAACGAATCAACAACATTTTTGTAATTAGTGAAAATTCCCTGAGCAGTTTCTGGTCGAAGATATGCAGTTGAGTTTTCATTCACCACTGCACCAACATTGGTTTGAAACATCATATTGAAGCTACGAACTTCACTAAGTTCATTCCCTTTTGGCGATTTCAAGCCTTGCTCACGGATAATTTCAGTGATTTTTTCATTCGAAAGACCTTCTGCTTCAATTCCAGCATCTTTTAAAAGATGATCAGCGCGATAGCGCTCACCCGTTTTTAGGTCTTCTACTAAAGGGTCGGCAAAAGTTGCAGCGTGGCCGCTCGCCTGCCAAACTTTTGGATTCATGATAATTGCAGCATCAACACCAAACATATCTTCACGATTCTCGACAAAGAAATCCCACCATTCGTTCATGATTTTGCGCTTTAAAGCTAGCCCGAGTGGGCCGTAATCCCAAGTTCCTCGCATTCCACCATAAACTTCACTACCTTGCCAAATAAAACCACGCCGTTTAGCAAGGCTAACAATTTTTTCCATTAAGTCTTCGTTCTTCATTCTTCCTCCGTATATCCTTTTAACTATTATATCAAAAAGGCTCCCGTTTTTCGAGAGCTTTTTGTTCGAATTGCTACAAAATTAGATTTTTATTTTTGCTAATTTTTTGCGAAAAACTACGGCAGTAGCTACGCCTAAAACAGCAAAAGCTAGAATAATGAAATTTTGAGATTTTTCGAAACCAGTGTTTGGAGCTTGAACTTTCGCTTCTGAAGGTTTTTCAGCCTTTGGCGCCTCAGCAGCTGGTTGCGGTTGAGCTGGAGCTGGAGTTGGCGCAGGAGCAGGTTTTTGTGGCTTTGCTGGCTTGCGGATTTTGGCATAGGTTTCTACATTGCTGCCAAAAATCGCTGCACCGGTGTTCAAATCTTTCTTATCAATAGTCTTGCCATCTGGCGCAATTAATTCAACAGTGCGTTTAAAATTATTAATTATTCCATCTTTAATAGCAGACCCGTCTACTACCTTAACAGAAGAAACCCACCCTCTATAAACTCCGTCTGTAGCAGCCATATCCTTGACGGCTTCAACAACCACTTCAGTTTCAGAACGAGAGATAACTTTTAATTCCATAGCTGGACCACCAGCAAAATATACACCATATTTATTTACTGGAGTAGAAGCAGTTATACTCTCACGTATCTTGCTAAACCATACAGTTGAACCAACAGGATATGTTTTATTGTTGAAACGGAGCGAAGAATCTTCAGGTATGGTTATTTTAATTTTAGTTCCAGCCTTAATAGGGTTATTCTTTGATTGGTTTATAGTTGGGCCAAATACAGAGCTTCCATCGTTTGAATTAAGTTGCGCTCCACCAATTCCAAGATGAGTATTTTTAATATTTAACAATGGCTGTTTTGATAGTCTTACATTATCACCTTCTAAAGTAGTAGTACCGATAATCTTAGTCCCTACGGTGACATCACGATCTACAAGTGAAAAGTAATTAGCGTTATTATTAGATATAGATGTTTCGAAGCTAGCATATTTTTCAATATTCTTATTAAAAACAATTTTACCTTGCCAAACAATAGCTCCTGGTTTGGCGTTATCATCATTACGAGGAGCCCACTGATAGTTTAAATCATGACCATCACTATATTTTTTATCAACTGAGATTTCACCAATCTTCTCATTTTTATATTTGAGATCTACTTTTCCTGCAGGAATCACAGATACATTCTCAGCACGAAAAGTTGCCCAATCACCATCTTTAACATTCTGGCCAGAGATATCAATAGACCACTCGCGCCCGCTATTCTTAATACTCGTAGGCTCAATCTTTAACCGACTTGTAATATCCTCAGCAGCAAAAGCAGAAGAGCCGAAGCTCACTACCGATAACAATGCCGCAAGAATAAAAATTGATATTTTACTTCGAAAATTCATTTTTTCTCCCTTTTTAATTATATAAACACTTATGCTTAAAATTATTATACCACTTTCTTTTTTAAAAGTAAATAACAAAAATAGACTTTCGAAAGTCTATTTTAAAATCTTGGGATTATCTCTTCAATTTTGTTCAAAAAAATATCACAACCTTTAATTTTTGAAATAACTTTTGGCTCACTTGAAACCATTAATCGCAAAAATTTGATATCGTTTGCATCAAATTTACCGCTAAAACTCTCCACAAAAACCTTATCATAGAAATCAAAATCATACCTTAAATTTTCTTGCAATTTGTTGCCGTTTTTATCTGTTTCAAGATTAATTTCATCGCCAGAAAATTCTGCAATTTTAATAATAAACCATTTTTGAACCAAATCTAAGCTGATTTCAAAATCATTCAAACTGCGAAAGACTTTTAACAAAATTTCGAAAAAATCAGCCGATTCAATATGCTCGCAAAGATTCGAAACCTTTTTAATTGCTTGGTAGGCAAAATCAGTTCTTTCAAAATCTTTCAAAATTTCACCAAAAAACTCACACATTCGCGCTGAAGAAAGCGTTTTCATTTCACTTTTCCCCTCAATTAAAACCACTTCATTTAGCGAAAAGAACTCAATTCCTCCAGCAAGCTTTGATTTTGGTTTTCGAACGCCGCGCGCAATTGCCACCTGCTTGCCATTTGGAGTTAATAAATTCACAATTCGGTCGGCCTCACCGAAATCAGTTCGCCGCAAAACTATAGCCAGAGTTTTTTTGCGTGAATTATTCATCTAAAATCTCCTTGATTTTTGTGCGAATTTCTTTTGGTGAAACCTGCGATTTATCAAAAATATGACGAACATTAAACAATTTTAAACTTTCGAAATCTATTTCGCTTGCTAAATCTGAACAAATCACTACTGGAATTTTTGCCGTATCGGCATAGCTCTGCAACTCATTTAAAAGAGCAAAAGCCGAATGACCTTCAAGCAAAATATCAAGAAAAATTAAGTCTGGAAAACTTCTATCAATCTCTAAGATTGCTTTTTGCGCAGAATTAACTTTTGAAATTAAAAAATTTGAACGCAAAATTATTTCAAAATTATCTGCCAAGATTGTATTATCTTCAATAATTAAAATTTTTTTCACAATAAACTCAACTGACCCGAACGCTTTAAATCAACATAAAAAGTGCTTCCATTACGATGACGAATGACACCAATTTTTGCTCCCATTGCCGCTGCAAAACTTTGAGCAATAAAAATACCCAAACCAGAACTCTGCGGCCGAGAATTTGCTCGAACCGGCTGATGATTCTGTTTTTTAACTGAACGCCAAATTGAAAGCGGTAATTCTTCGCCATAATCTCGAACTGAAATTCGAACTTTTTCACCAATATTTGAAATTTTAATTTCAACTTCGCTCTTTTCGTTCGAAGAATAAAGTGCGTTATCTGAGAAGTTCATCAAAATTGAACGAAGCAATTCATAATTTGCCATGATTAACTCATTTTTTCGAACATTTTTAAACCTAATAACTCTACCGTGAAGTTTGAAAACATCGGCAATTTCTGCAACCACATCATTGCATATTTTTTTCGAATTTATAGGCTCAAGCTCGAACATTGCATCTTCAAGTTTTGAAATTTTAGTTAGATCTTGAACGAGTCGCAAAGCCCTTTCACTAGTGACATCAATTTGGCGCAAAATTCGGCTTTTTTCAGAATTAGAAAGCTCAATTTCATCATCATTTAAAGTTAAAGAAAGCTGGCGAATAATTGAAAGCGGGGTTTTCATCTCGTGAGCAGCAATAAGAAAACTACTTTCTTTTGCTACCAGATTTAAAAACTCCCGCTCATCCATATTTTTATTATAGCAAATTTTTGCTATTTTTAAAAGCTAATCCATTTTTAGAGTGCTTAAAACATTTTCGTTCAAGACGTTGTTGTAAGTGTCAGCATCAGTTCGAATCATCAAAGTTTTGCTGTTCAATTTAAAATAATAAGCTGTTCCACGAATTCGATTATTCTTCTCCGGCCCAGGGAATAATCCTGCAATTTTTGTTGCTGGATATCCGTTAACCGTTACAGCTTCAGAAGAAAGCTCACCTTTTTTAATGGCTTCGTTAAATTCTTTAAGAACTTCGTCCACACTCTTTTCATAAATAGCTACGCGCAAACCGAAACGCTGAGTATCTTTGCCGTCTTTTGGAACTGGTGGCACTGTATCTGGATAGAAATAAGAGAAGAATCCCTTTCGATCAGAACCGTTAGATTCGACATATTGATTCCAGAATGTTGGATAACTAAAAGTTACCTTTCCTAAATCTTCTGGAGCACGAAATTCTTTAACGGTTTTTCGGCGTTCTTCATTATATTTCTTTTCATCGTCTTCTTGCTGTTTTCGTTTTCCTTCAGCAACTTGTAAGTCAATTTTTCCTTCAACATCTGTTTTTACATTGTTATATTCAATATAAGCCCAAATTCCAAATGAACCTGCACCAGCAAAACCAATACTCAATAGAATAATTGCGATTGTTGAACCTTTAACTGCACCTTTTTTGAATCTATTCATATCTACCATTATACTTATGTTTTTAAATTTTTCAAGTGCTTTTCGAAAATTTATTTTATAAAAATAAAAAACCGCAAAAGCGGAATTTATCAAAAAATTGGTGGCTCCTCCCAGACTTGAACTGGGGACACAAGGCTCTTCAGGCCTC
>CALHCA010000124.1 GCA_937930585.1 uncultured bacterium | reverse complement strand
CCTCTTTTGTTGGCGGTGGAATGGTCTCGGGCGTTTCGAAAGAATCTTATGAAGTGTTAGGCGGCGAACATATTCATGCGCTTTTCGAACCAGGGCTTCAAGCTTGGGGCGAAATTATTGCTTTAAAAACAGCAATTGATTGGCTAAAAAAGCAAAAGAAAACTTCACGAGTTGATGAGTTTTCGAAAGATATTTTTGAGTTTTTGCAAAAACAAAAGGGTGTTAATATTTTAAACAAAAAGCCGGCTCCTGTGATTAGTTTTTACCATGATAATCTTGACGCGCACTTGATTGCACAAGCTTTGAGTGACGAAGGTATTATGGTGCGAAGTGGTTATTTTTGTGCGCATTATTATTTAAAAGAAGTTCGAAAATTACCACATTTGGTGCGAATTTCAATTGGTTTGCATAATACCGAGGCTGATATCGTAAAGTTGAAAGAAGTTTTAGAAAGGATTTTTAGCTGATGATTTGTATCGCTGCGTTTATTATTTTGTTAATTATTTGGCTATTTACGCCTGCTTTGAAGCTTTTCGGCTTTAAAAAACAAGCGAAATCAATCAATCAAATGTTTAAAAAATCAATGCATTGTTTTTCGCGAAGAGTAACTTTGCGTGCTTGTGATTCGAATTTTAAAGATGAAATTAAAAATTCAATTCTTCGAAAAGTAATTGTGAAGCACAAAAAATGGGTAAAACCAGTTTTTTGGGCGATTGAAGCGGTTGCTGGCTTGATTGTTTTAATTACTATTTGGTCTGTTCTAACAGTAATTAAATCGGCTTTAGCACTATTCGTTTTTGGAACTTGCGATATCCAGCGGCCAGCTTCTTGCGCGTTAAATTCAACCGAGGCCTGCTCGATTGATGGCGGAAATACAGAAGGTCCAATAGTTTCATGGTTTACGGATTGGGGGCAAATCTTTAATGCTATGTCTGCAAAATTTCGAAGTTGGAATGCTCAAGATTATGTTGTAAAAAATTCAACTTATCGTGGTGAATTTTCTAATGAAGTTTCGAAAGATGCGAGCGTGGCAGTTGATATTTTTGACCCTGGTTGTATCGTTTGTCGGCGCTCATTCATAAATCAGAAAAATAGTGGATTCTTTAAAAATCATAAAACTTATCTTTTACCATATCCAATTGATAAAAAGTTTAAAAATTCTGAGTTGATTTCGAAATATCTTGAAGCTGTTCGAGGAGTTCAACCTGAAAATGGCAAGAAGACTTCGGCCGAATGGATGATTGTTGAGAAGATTTTTACCGAAAAAGATGAAAAAGGAGTTTTATTCCAAGAGAAGTTTAATGGCGAAAATCAAACTTCAACAACGGCGGAGGAAACTGAGAAGATTTTGCAAAGCTGGCTGAAAGATACGGGTTATTCAGATACGCAAGTTGAGGAAATTTCGAAAAAAGCTAAAAGTGATGAAATTCAGAAGCGCATTAAAGAGAATATTCGAGTTGTAAATGAAGAAATTAAGACGAAGAGTATTCCGACTTTGATTTACGAAAATCAGAGGCATGAGGGTTTATATAAAATTTCGAAATAATTTTAAAAAACCTCTTTACAAAATATTGAAGATTAGGTATAATTATAGGTAGCGTCGCGTCGTGTGTTTTGCTAAAACAGTGACTCGTGCGACGCGCATAATATTATTAATAAAAGGAGAAATTCTAAAAATGGCAGAATTTGACCGCTCAAAGCCACATGTAAACGTTGGTACTATGGGACACGTTGACCACGGTAAAACAACTCTTACTGCGGCTATCACAGCAGTTCTTGCAAAACGACTTCCATCAGAAGTTAACAAACCAATTGCGTACGACCAGATCGATAACGCACCAGAAGAAAAAGCTCGTGGTATTACGATTGCTTCTTCTCACCAAGAATATGAATCAAACAACCGACACTATGCTCACGTTGACATGCCTGGACACGCAGACTATGTTAAAAACATGATTACTGGTGCCGCTCAGGTTGATGGTGCTGTTCTTGTGATTGCAGCTACAGATGGTCCTATGCCACAAACTCGTGAACACGTTCTTTTGGCAAAACAAGTTGGTGTGCCTAAGATTGTTGTTTTCTTGAACAAAATGGATATGGCCGATGAAGAACTTGTTGAGTTGATTGAAATGGACGTTCGTGAACTTCTTTCAGCAAACGGATTTGATGGCGACAATGCTCCGATCATCAAAGGTTCAGCTCTTAAAGCTCTTGAAGGTGATGAAAAATACGAAGACGCTATTATGGAATTGGTTGATGCTATGGATTCATACATTGAAGAACCAGTTCGCGATATGGATAAACCATTCTTGATGCCTATCGAAGACGTTTTCTCGATCAAAGGTCGTGGTACAGTTGCTACAGGACGAATCGAGCAGGGTGTCGTTAAACTTAACGATGAAGTTGAAATCGTTGGTTTGAAAGATTCACAAAAAACTGTTGTTACAGGTATTGAAGCCTTCAAGAAATCTCTTGACCAAGGTCAAGCAGGTGACAACGCTGGTCTTCTTCTTCGTGGTATCGACCGAGATCAAATCGAACGTGGACAAGTTATTGCTGCTCCTGGCACAATTACTCCACATACAGAATTTGAAGCTGAAGTTTACATCTTGAAGAAAGATGAAGGTGGACGACACACTCCATTCTCAAAGGGTTACAAACCACAATTCTACTTCCGAACAACTGACGTTACTGGTGAAGTTGAGCTTCCAGCTGATAAAGAAATGGTTATGCCTGGTGACAATGTAACTTTCAAAGTTAAATTGCAAGCACCTATTGCCATGGAACAAGGTTTGAACTTTGCTATCCGTGAAGGTGGCCGAACTGTTGGTGCTGGTGTTGTTACAAACATCATCAAATAATAGTTTATAGTTCATGAAAACACTCCGATAAGGGGTGTTTTTATTTTAGTTAAAATAATTAAATTTGTTGTTATTTTAATCAAAAGCATGATATAATATTAGAGTTATGAATAATTTGGAACTGTTTAAAATTGTTATAGTTAGTATAATTGAAGGTGTTACTGAATGGTTACCTATTTCAAGTACTGGCCATATGCTACTATTTGATGAATTTGCTAAGCTCAATTTTTCAAGTGAGTTTAAGTCTGTATTTATGGTTGTTATCCAGCTTGGAGCTATAATGGCAGTTATTTTTACTTACTGGTCTAATTTAAATCCTTTTGATAAACATAAAAATTGTCGTGAAAAAAAGAATACAATTGAATTATGGAAAAAAATATTAATTGGCGCAATTCCTGCGGGAGTTATGGGAATACTATTTAATAATTTTATAGAAAAATATTTCGAAAATATGTGGGTTATTTCGGCGATGTTGATTGTTTACGGTATTCTATTTATTGTTATAGAGCAATTTCGAAAAAATAGAAATATAAAGCCAAAAATTGAAAGCTTTGGAGAAATGACTTATTTGGATGCGCTTAAAATTGGTGGATACCAAATTTTAGCACTTATTCCTGGAACTTCTCGAAGTGGATCTACGATAATTGGTGGGTTATTGACGGGAGTTTCGAGAAAAATAGCAGTAGAATTTTCATTTTTTATGGGTATTCCTATTATGCTAGGTTCGAGTACGCTTAAGATTATTAAATATGGCTTTAAATACTCCACCAATGAGATTTTTTATTTATCAGTTGCTTTAATTTTAACATTTATTGTTTCAATGTTCGTTATTAAATCTCTAGTGAATTATCTTAAAAATAATGATTTTCGGATATTTGGTTGGTATAGAATTTCATTAGCAATATTAATAGTTGGGTATTTTTTAATTAAATAGGAATTGAATCTTTAAATAAGATTGGAAGTATGGTAAAATAGTTATTATGAATTGGAAAATAATAGTTAAATCGATGAAAAATAAAGATATGCAAAAGCGTGTCTTTGGAGTGGTTGGTCTTTTAATAATTTTTAGATTCTTGGCGCATGTACCAATCCCTCTCGCTAATGCGGGGAACTTAAAAGAAGTTGTTGAATCTGCTATCAAGAGTACTGATTTGGGAGGATTTATTAATCTACTAACAGGTGGTGCCTTAACGAGCTTTTCAATTATGCTCGTTGGTTTGAGCCCATTTATTACTGCCTCAATTATTACTCAGTTAATGACAAAAGCTATTCCATCGCTTGAAGAATTAAATAATGATGGTGAGTCTGGTCGGCGTAAGATTAATCAATGGACACGAATCTTAACTGTTCCTTTAGCAATTGTTCAATCTATTGCTTATATTTTTATATTACAGACAACCGTTCTTCAATCTAACTCGGCAAGCTTTAAAGGTATGAGTTTATCTAACTGGATTGTTGCTGTTACTGCGATGGTTGCGGGTTCAGTTCTTCTGATGTGGATTGGTGAAATCATTACAGAAAAAGGTGTTGGAAATGGAATCTCCTTAGTTATTTTCGCTGGTATTATTTCGCAACTACCAACAACATTAGCAACTCTAATTTCTTCAATTACAGATACTAAAGATGGTGCTTTTGATGTTTTTGGCTGGTTTACGCTACCTGTTAATCGTATTGCATTTGTGGTTTCATTGATACTTTTAGTAATAAGCTTAGTTCTTCTTTATATTTTGGTTAAGATCAATGAAGCTCAAAGAGTTATAACTATCAATTATGCAAAACGAGTCCATGGAAATTCATCTTATGGCGGAATAAAAAGTATATTACCAGTAAAACTTATTGTTGCCGGTGTTATTCCAGTAATTTTTGCTGTTTCGTTCTTGAGTCTTCCTGCATTTATTGGTCAGGTGATGAAGAATGCTAAAGTTAATGTTTCGTTAGCCGAAAACTTAATTAAATGGTTTTCTGCGCCAAATCAAGGAACTTTTACAGGATCTTCTCCTGAATCGTTTATTTATCCAGCTGTATATTTTGTTTTAATCGTGGTATTTACATATTTTTACACTTCAATTGTATTTAACTCTAACGAGATTGCTGATAATCTTCAAAAACAAGGTGGATTTATTGAAGGTATACGCCCTGGAATTTCGACAGCAAAATATTTAAATAAAGTGGTTAATCGCTTAAATTTGTTTGGCGCAGTAGCTCTTGGTTTGATTGCATTATTACCATTTGTTGCAGATTATCTCCTATATAACCTAGCTTCAATTCAAAATAGTAATCTTTCAATTGGTGGAACTGGAATCTTGATTATTGTAACTGTTGCTCTCGAAACTATTAGACAGATAAATTCGCGAGCGTTGATGGTTACTTACGATGACTATAAATAAAGAGATTTTTTAAATGAAGATTAAAAATGCTCGAAAAAAAGCTAAAAAAATATTGTCTGTAGTTCTTATAATTTGTTGGGTTTGTTTAATAGGCTATACTGGAATTTATTTATACAATAATTTTCTACAACCTAAAAAAAATCAGCAGCAAATTCCAGGTGGCTCAGTATTAACTCACCAAGTTGATGAAACTGAAGTTACAGAAGAGAAAAAGAACTCTTATCAAGTTCCTAATCCACTTTTTCCAAGATTTTTATCAATTCCTAACTTAAAAATCTCAAATGCTCGTGTTGTTCAATTGGGGTTAGTAAAAAACACTAACCAACTCGATTCGCCAATTTCAATTCATGATGCTGGTTGGTATATAAAAAGCGCCTTACCAGGGAGTTCAAAAGGCGCTCTCCTCATGGATGGTCATAATGGAGGCCCAACTAAAGGTGGCATTTTTGAAAATCTTGGTAATCTTTCGGAGGGTTCAGATATAATAGTTGAAAGGGGTGATGGACAAAAAATAACTTATGAAGTTAAAGATGTTCGTGAAATGACCGTTGATGAAATTAATGACGAAAAAAATAAATTTGGAATGAGTACTATGCTTGATTCATTTGAGCCTTCAAAAGAAGGATTAAATATTATAACATGTGTTGGTGATTGGGATTATTCGAAGAATACCTTCAATAAGCGAGTAATGTTAAGAGCTG
>CALHCA010000123.1 GCA_937930585.1 uncultured bacterium | reverse complement strand
ATGTAACAAAAACAGAAGTTGTAATGCCGAACCAAGTAAATAGAGTTCAAATTGGAACAGACAAACCGATGCTAACTTTGATTACTTGTGTTCCTCTCGGAACTGCTGAAAAGCGTTTGCTCGTTTTTGCCGAACAGGTTTCTCCAGATCCAACTAAGGCTGAAAAACCAGCTGAGCAGGAGAATTCTGATAATAAAAAAGTGACTCTTCCACGAAATTCTCTAACATTTTTTGAAAGATTATTTAGCTGGAAATGGGATTAAGATGATAAATTGCTCAAGCTTAAAGTTGAGCAATTTATTTTTTTGAAAACTCTTGAAAATTTAGTAAAAATGAAGTAAAATATACATAAGCTAAATAGGGAATAAAATGAGAGACGAAATTATCATAAATGGAAAAAAATATGATGCAATTACGGGCGAGCTTTTAAGCGCTCCAAAAAATAATAATATTAAAAATAAAGATATTTCGAAAATTCATAACAATTTGCAACGTTCAAGCACTTTGAATCGTAAATATGTTACAGTTCCAAAGAGGCAAGGAATTTCTATTCATCAAGATGAGATGATTAGTCAATTTAAACGCCGTCACGATTATCAAGAAGCAATTTTGCGCGCCCGTGAAGCGAAGGAGACTCAACAAGACCGAATTTTAATTTCACGTTTTTCAAAAAATTCTAAAACAATCTCACCAATTACGAAAGAGCAAATTAAAGAAGTTGAGAAGATTGCGCCTTTCGAAGAGCATCCACTTGCTAAAAAAACTAATGAAGAACTTCGAGCAAAAAAAGCTCAAAAACAAGAAATTTCAAACCAAGAAGTTAAAGAATTTGTAATTAGTCAAGCAATTGAAAAGTCTCGCGAAGAAAGCAAAAAAAGCCGTGGAATTCATCGAAAGAGTTTTTTTGCGCGCAAGAAGTTTATTAGTTTCTCGATGGGCTTTGCTGTTGCGATTTTTGGCGTTGGATATCTAACTTATGTTAACTTACCGGATATTGCAAGTAGGATTACAGCTTTCCAATCTGGTATAGCAGTCGAAACTCCTGCTTATATTGCGAGTGGATATTCTCCGAAAGGTTTAGCTTATTTTGATGGAAAAAATGTTAATTTTGAATATAAAAAGGGTGATTCGAATTACAAGGTTCAACAATCGCAAAGTGGCTGGGATAGTTCAGCATTATTGCAGAATTATGTTACAAAAAAATGGAGTGAAGATTATTCAACAACCTATAGTAATGGCTTAACGATTTATTCGAATCGTCGTGGGGAATCTGTTTGGGTGAATAATGGAAAACTTTATAAAGTTGAGGTTTCTGGCAATAAGATTTCAGATGAAGAAGTTCGAAAAATCGCAACCAGTCTTAGTGCATAAAAAAGTAGCTTTAGCTACTTTTTGTTTTGGGTTGAGAAAAAATAAAAATTAAAGTATAATAGATAATTATGAAAGCAAGAACTCGTTTTGCGCCAAGTCCAACTGGTTATATTCACGTTGGAAATGTTCGAAGCGCACTTTACCCTTATTTGATCGCTAAGCAAACTGGCGGAGATTTTATTCTACGAATTGAAGATACCGACCAAGCTCGATTTGTTGATGGTGCAGAAGATTTAATCCTTGATACTTTAAAATGGCTTGGACTAGACTGGGATGAGGGTCCAGTTTATGGCAAAAAAGATCAAGAAAAAGGTGATTTTGGTCCATATCATCAAACTCAGCGTCGTGAAAAATATCTTGAGTGGGCGCAGAAAATGATTGAGAAAGGCTTAGCTTACGCTGACCCATATTCACCAGAAGAAGTTGAAGAATTTCGAAAAAAGGCTAAAATTGAAAAGCGTGCATTTTTATATCGCAACCATCGCCCGGAAAATCCGCCAGAATGGAAACTTGGAATGCCACTCCGTTTTAAGACGCCAGAAATTAAACGTTATACTTGGCACGATGCTGTGATGGGTGAACTTTCAGCTGGCCCTGAGGCTTTAGACGATTTTATTTTAATTAAAGCAGATGGCCTTCCAACTTATAATTTTGCACATATTGTCGATGATTTCGAAATGAAAGTTACACATGTAATTCGTGGCTCAGAATACGTTGCTAGCACTCCAAAGTATCTTTCGTTGTATGAGACACTCAAGATTCAACCACCAATTTTAGCTCATTTACCTCATATCTTAGCACCGGAAGGCAATAAAAAACTTGGTAAACGCGATGGGGCGAAAAGTGTTAGCGAATATCGAGCAGATGGAATTTTACCAGAGGCAATGCTGAATTTTTTGGCTCAACTTGGCTGGAATGATGGCACTGAGCAAGAGATTTTTACTAAAGAAGAGCTAATTGAAAAATTCTCTCTTGACCGCGTGCAAAAATCTGGCGCAAGGTTTGACGAACAGCGACTTTTGTGGCTTAATGGCCAGTGGATTCGCAAAATTTCTCTTGAAGATTTATTTGAGCGTGTGCAAGATTTTTGGGGAGAAAATGCACAAAATGCTAGCGAAGAATATAAAAGGGAAGTTCTTGGTTTAGTTTTTGATCGCTTAAAAACACTTAAAGATCTCCCGCTTGCTAGTGAATACTTCTTCGCTGAACAACAAGTTGATTTAGAGATGATTTCGAAAAATAAGCAGCTTAAAAAACTTGAAAAATCGCAAATTATGGAGCTTTTGAGTTTGGTAATTTCTGAGTTAGAACAGCTTAAGGGTTGGAATGATGATAAAATCCAAGAATTGCTAAATTGGCTACTTGAAAAGACGGGTCATAAGCCAGGAATTCTATTCCAAATTATTCGGATTTCATTAACTTGGGCGCCATTTTCGCCGGCTTTAAATCAAACTTTACGAGTAATTGGTAAGAATGAAAGTATAAAACGCCTTAAAAATTCAATGCAAGAAATTGAAAAAATGTAAAAATAGACTCCATGTTAAGTGGAGCCTATTTAATATTTTCGAAAATGATTTCAGCAATTTCCCGCGGTTTCTCCATTGGCGACAAATGGCCAGAGTTTTCCAGGATATGAAAATCTGATTTTGGGAAGTTTTTGCGAAAGATTTCTTCATTAAAAGGTTGAACTGTTCCATCTTTATTACCAATAATAGTAATTTTAATATAATTGTTAGTTCCAAACACTTTTTTATCAAGTGCGATTGGGATTGTTATTTTTTGCGCAAGTAACTTTTTTGCTGAATTTTGGCATAAAAACATATTTTGATATATATTTTTATTTGCTTCAAGCG
>CALHCA010000122.1 GCA_937930585.1 uncultured bacterium | reverse complement strand
TAACCCCTTTAACCGGCGGACCCCAGTGAATTGTGAGGTGGGTCACGCTTCGTGAGAGAGCCAGATAAAGGCGTGTTAAAGGGTCAAACGGCGCTAGGTGATGCCCACCCTTACCTAGCGCTTTTTGATTTTTTAATGACTTTTACGGCGGTCAGATAGCGGATTTTTAAATAACAGACGGTTTTTTGGTGAGTTTGTAGGTGGAGTTTTCAAACGAGCCACTGATGAAATTTTGGGTTAGAATTTGGACTTGATTGGAGATGTCAGATAGGAATTGCTGTTCGTCTTTGGTAAAATGCCCCAGGACGAAGTCTGATTTGGCGATTAAATTGCGCTGATCGTTGTTAATGCCGATTTTGATGCGACGAAAATCAACGCCAATTTGGCTGATGATCGATTGTAATCCTTTATTACCACCGGCGCTACCGGTGTCGCGAGTTTTAATAACTCCAAAATCAAGCGCCAAATCATCATGCAAAACCAACAAATCAGTCGTAAAATCAATTTTATAAAAATCGCAAACCGCCCGCGCAGAAAAACCTGTTTCGTTATAAAAAGTTGTTGGTTTAACGAGCAAAACTTTTTCACCAAAAAGTGTAATTTCAACAACAAAAGCTTTAAATTTTGGCTTTTCTTGAAATTTTGCGTTGAACTTTTTCGCTAAAAAATCTGCAAATTCAAAGCCAATATTATGGCGCGTTCCATTATATTTTTCGGGAAAATTGCCTTGAAAAAGTATAATTTTCATTTTATCCTTTCGAAAATCGCCCCAAGCGCGGGGCGAAAATTATTGATTTTTTTGAATTCGAGCAAGTTTTTCATCGCGTTTGCGTTCGCGTTTATTTTGCGTATCGGTAGCTTTTTTAAGCGCGCCAGAGTTTTTGTTGACTATTTTTTTACCGGCTGAAATTCTTGCGCGGTTTTCTTTGATTTGCTTTTCATCTCTGAAAGAAAACTTAATCGGCGTGCCAGAATAATCGAAATTCTCGCGAATTAAGCGCTCCAAATATCGTTTATAGCTCCAATGAACAAATTTTAGATTTGAGCCGTGAATAATAAACCAAGGTGGATTGCTATCACTTTGTGAAATATAGCGCAATTTTGGGTGAGTATTCTTCAAGCCTGCTGGTGGATGAGCTTGAGTTGCTTTTTGCAGAAGCTGATTTAAGATTGAAGTCTTTGCTTGCCTTGCACGGTTGCGGTGAACTTTTAAAATTAAATCATAAATTTTGGTCACATTCT
>CALHCA010000121.1 GCA_937930585.1 uncultured bacterium | reverse complement strand
AAATAATCCAGCAAGAAAAATAGCCTCACAAACGAGACTATTAGTAATTATATCCGTCAATTGGCTTAACTTTTTCGCCAATGGCGGATTTTTTGAGGCGGTTAAATTCGCTCTTAGAAACTGGCACTGGCCAGATCTCTTGTGAGTTTTTTTCACCTTTTGGGATTCGAATAGCCAAAACATAATATTTATCATTTGGCAATAATAGATTACCACCAGATCTATAAGATGTTTTTACACGATTGTATCCAATTTCTTTGATGAATATAAACTTTGAATTTTCGCCACGAGCTCGCCAAGATGAAACTTTAATTTCATTTCCGTCTTCGTCTGTAATTTTTATTACAGGATTAATCCGAAGCTTCGATGAGATTGAGAAATAGGCTTTCTCAACTTGATTACCATTTTCATCGACAAAAGTTAACCCTTTTGCCTCTATCGATTCTTCGAAATAATTATCTCGAACAGTTTGAAAATTACTCCACTTATCTTTCGAGAAAGATTTACCTTTTTCGAAAAACTTTTTGAACGTGTCAGTAGTATTTGAAATCTTTGCGGTTTCTGGCAAGAAATCTTGCGCAAAAGCCTTGTTTGAGGTAAGAATAAAAATTGAAGCGATAAAAATCGCATAAAAAACGAAGATTTTATTTATAATTTTCTTCATTTTAAACTCCTTCTAACGCACTCAGAAAAACATTAAAATAGTTTAAAGGTGCATAAATAATTTAATAGATTATATAGTAGCATAAAAGTAATAAAAAATCAAGGTATTGACCTTTTTGTTGAAAAGGTGTAGAATATGCAAGCCATTGGGTAAAAAAGTACTTTTTTGGAGGTGTTGTTATGGATCTAAAAGGTCTAATTAAAAAAGTTCGAAAGGCTTTATTTCATCATCATGAAAAGCCAAAAGGTGAACTTATTGGCGCAGATGAAAATAGAGCACTTTTAGCCGGTGAAAAAGCGAAGCTGCAGCAATTGAATTACGCTTCGCAAATCAACCATTAATTTTTTAACCGCTTAAATAGCGGTTTTTTATTGATTTTTTTTGAAAAATATGTTAAAATGAACGATAAGAAGTAGTGTGCTTGCGGAGAATTTTACTTCGAAATTGATGGCAAAATTTCGAAAGTCGCAGGCGGAGAATCTTCGGGCCGATTCTAATAACACTTTAAATGCGAGGAGAAAAATGGCAAAAAAGCACTTTAATGCTGCAGGACGAGCGTTCTTTTCGAAAGAAGACGCTATTCTTAAAACCCCAGATTTAATCGCTCACCAAAAAGAATCTTGGAAAGATTTTATTGACAATGGTTTGAGTGAAATTTTCGAAGAGATTAATCCAATTGACGACTATACTGGTCAAAAATTAGCTCTGCGATTTAAGAGTTATGAATTTCAAGCTCCAAAAACAACAAAAGATTTTGCGAAAGAAAATAATTTAACTTTTGAAGCTCCGCTACATGTTCAAGTTGAGCTTACAAATAAAGTTACTGGCGAAGTTAAAGAACAAGAAATTTACCTTGGTGACTACCCTTGGATGACAAACCAAGGAACTTTCATTATTAACGGAACTGAACGTGTTATTGTTTCGCAATTGATTCGTTCTGAAGGTGTTTATTTTAACGCTGAAACCGGAAGTGATGGAAAAAAATATTATGGCGCAAAGTTGATTCCAGTTCGCGGTGCTTGGTTAGAGTTTGAAACCGATCATAAAACTGGTGTAATCTATGTGAAAATTGACCGTCGCCGAAAACTTCCAGTAACAACTTTCTTGCGTGCACTTGGTCGAATGACTAATGCTGAAATGCGAGAGATTTTTGCTGATGTTGATAGCGGAGATGTTAAGTTTATTCAATCAACTCTCGAAAAAGATCAATCAGCTGGCCCAAATGAAGCTTTGATTGAGGTTTACCGCCGTCTTCGCCCAGGAGATTTGGCGACTATTGAAAATGCCCGAAATATGATTGAACGAATGTTCTTCGACTTTAAGAGGTTTGATTATGGTCGCGTTGGTCGATATAAAATTAACAAACGCTTGAAACTTGAAACACCAAATACAACTGAAAATCGTTCTTTCCAAATGGAAGATCTTTTCGAAATTATTAAAGAAGTTATTCGCTTGAATAATTCGCAGGGTGAAGTTGATGATATCGATAGTCTTGATAATCGACGAGTTAAATTGGTTGGTGAGCTTGTTGCGCGACAATTCCGTGTTGGCATGCTTCGGATGCAACGAAATGCGATGGACCGAATGTCGATGACTGATATTGAAACTGTAACTCCTGGACAACTGGTTAATGCCCGACCGGTTGTTGCTGCTGTTCGCGAGTTCTTTGCTGGATCGCAGCTTGCTCAGGTTATGGATGAAACTAATCCACTTTCAGAACTTTCTCACAAGCGACGTTTGAGTTCAATGGGTCCTGGTGGTGTTACTCGTGATCGTGCTGGTCTCGAAGTTCGTGACAGCCACCCAACTCACTATGGTCGAATTTGTCTTGTTGAAACTCCAGAAGGTGGAAACGTTGGACTTGTGACAAACCTTGCAACCTTCGCCCGAATAAATGAATATGGCTTTATTGAAGCTCCATATTTGCGAGTTATTGATGGAAAAGTTACCGATGAAGTTGTCTATCTTGACGCCGACCATGAGATGCGTGAGATTATTGCTGATGCTGGTTCGAAATTAAACAAAGATGGAAGCTTTGTTGAATCTCAGGTTTCTGCTCGAAAGAATTTAATTCCTTCACAGGTGAGTTCAAGTGAAGTAACATTCATGGATGCTGTTCACAGACAGGTTCTTGGTGCAGCGGCATCACTTATTCCTTTTGCCGAACGCGACCGAATCGACCGTGCCTTGACTGGTTCAGCCATGCAGAAACAGGCTGTTCCACTTCTTTGGAATGAGGCTCCTACTGTTGGAACTGGGGTTGAAGCTGATATTGCGCGAAACCTAAGCCAAATTATTGTTGCCGAAGATGATGGTGAAGTTGTTCGTGCTGATTCTGTTGCTGTTGAAGTTAAATACGCATCTGGAACAGTAAAATACGAACTAAAACATTTCGAAAAAACTGCCGACGACCGATGCTATAATCAAAAAGTTGTGGTTTCTCGTGGCCAAAAAGTTAAAAAAGGTGATATTTTGGCAGAAGGTGCAAGTATTAAAGACGGGGAGATTGCTCTTGGTCGTGACCTACGTGTAGCATTTATGTCTTGGGGCGGATTCAATATGGATGACGCTGTGATTATTTCTGACCGTCTTGTTAAAACTGATATGCTAACAAATATCAATATTAAAGATTATATGGTTGAGGTTCGTGAAACTAAGCTTGGGCCAGAAGTTGTTACTCGCGATATTCCAAACGCTAGCGAATATAGTTTGCGACATTTAGACGAAGATGGAATCGTGCAGATTGGTTCAGAGGTGAAGCCTGGTGATGTGCTTGTTGGAAAAATTACTCCAAAAGGTGAACAAGAGCTCTCAAGCGAAGAACGACTTTTGCGTGCAATTTTCGGTGAAAAAGCGAAAGATGTTCGTGACACTTCTCAAAGAATGAAAAATACTGGTTCTGGAAAAGTCATTGGCGTAAAGATCTTTTCGAAAGAAAATGGTCATGAAATGCGTGCTGGCGTACTTAAACAAATTCAGATTTTTGTGGCTGAAGCTCGCAAAATTATGGTTGGCGACAAAATGGCCGGACGACACGGAAATAAAGGTGTTGTTGCAAAAATTTTGCCAGAAGCCGATATGCCATTTATGGAAGATGGAACTCCGATTGATGTGATTCTTTCGCCACTTGGTGTGCCTTCGCGTATGAATCTTGGTCAGCTTTTTGAAGTTCACCTTGGAATGGCTGCGAAAACTCAAGGTTATAAAGTGGCAACTCCTTCATATGATGGTGTTGATGCTAAAACTTTGAGCGATGAACTTGAAGCTGCAGGTGTTCCTCGCGACGGAAAAGTTCAATTATATGATGGCCAAACTGGTGAACCGTTTGAACAGCGCACAACTGTTGGATTCATGCATATGATTAAGCTTCACCACTTGGTTGCTGATAAAATCCACGCTCGTTCAACTGGCCCATACACAATGGTTACTCAACAACCTTTGGGTGGTAAAGCTCAAAATGGTGGTCAGCGATTTGGAGAAATGGAAGTTTGGGCTTTGGAAGCCTACGGTGCTGCTAACATGCTTCAAGAAATGCTCACAATTAAGTCTGACGACGTTGTTGGACGTTCGAAAGCTTACGAAAGTATTATTAAAAATAGTGAAATTGTTGGTCCAAAACTACCAGAATCATTCAACGTGCTCGTTAAAGAACTGCAAGGTCTTGGTTTGCGTGTTGACTTGCTTGATCAACATGCTTCAAGTATTGATGCCGATGAGCTTCTCGCGGAACGAAATAAAAATGCAGAGAGTTCAATAATCGAAGAAGATGAAGATTTCGAAACTGTTCGAGATGAATCTGACGGTGAATTTGAAGACAATATGAATATTCAAGATATTGATGAAATTGAAGAAATTAAGGAGGAAGCGTAAATGGCGAAAGTGGTGAATTCAAACCAGATTGCTGATTTCGACGCAGTTCGCCTCGCGGTTGCTAGCCCAGAAGATATTTTGAGCTGGTCTTACGGCGAAGTAACTAAGCCAGAAACTATCAACTATCGAACTCAAAAACCTGAGCGTGATGGTTTGTTTTGTGAAAAAATCTTTGGTCCAACTAAAGATATCAACCCTTATGATAATAAATTGAAGGGTGTTCGTTCTCGCGAGGCTGCTGTTGATAAAAACGGTGAGCTAGTAACAAAATCAATCGTTCGTCGTGAACGAATGGGTCATATTTCTTTAGCAGCTCCGATTGCGCATATTTGGTTTATGCGTGGAGCCCCAAGTGCAATGAGTCTTCTTCTTGGAATGACGGTTAAAAATATCGAACGTGTTGTATATTTTGCGAGCTATGTAATTCTTAATGTTGACGAAGAAAAACGTGACCAAATGATTGCCGATCTTGAAGCTGAAGATAAAGCTGCTCGAATGGCAATTAAAATTCGTTATGAAAAGGCTGCAGAAGAAGCTGGCGCTGACATTAAAGCATTAGCTGAAGCACAAACTAAAGAAATCGAAGAGCTTAATGCAAATTATGTTTCGAAAAAGAATCAACTTGACAGTTTTGTAAAAGGCTCACTAATGAGTGAAACCGATTTTCGAAATCTTCCTGAAGATTACGAAGATATCATTGAAGTTGGAATGGGTGGTGAAGCAATTAAAGCTTTACTCGACGAAATCAATATTGATGAGCTTATCGAAAACTTGAAAGAAGAAGCTGAAAAGGCAAGAGGTCAGCGAGAGAAGAAAATTCTTAAACGATTAAAAACAATTGAAGGTATGAAGGCTGCTGGAATTAAGCCGGGGAGTTTATGCTTGACAGCTCTTCCTGTGATTCCTCCAGATTTGCGACCTATGGTACAATTGACTGGTGGTCGATTTGCAACGTCAGATCTAAATGATTTGTATCGTCGAGTAATTAACCGAAACAATCGTTTGAAGAAATTGATCGAACTTAATGCTCCAATGGTAATTAAGCGTAATGAGATGCGAATGCTTCAAGAAGCGGTTGATTCGCTAATTGACAATAACGCATCACGAAGCGGTCGCTCAGTTAATACGGCCGGCGGTCGCCGAAAGCTTAAATCTTTGAGCGATATGTTAAAAGGTAAGCAGGGTCGATTCCGTCAAAACTTGCTCGGAAAACGTGTTGATTACTCTGGTCGTTCAGTGATTGTGGTTGGTCCAACTTTGAAAGCCCACCAGTGTGGTTTGCCAACACAAATGGCTCTTGAACTCTTTAAACCATTCGTAATTTCTTGGTTGATTGAAAAAGAATATGCGCATAATATTCGTTCGGCAACTCGTTTGATTGATGCTCGTGAAGCAGAAGTGTGGGATGCTTTGGATGCTGTAGTTGAAGGAAAATATATTCTTTTGAACCGTGCTCCATCTTTGCACCGACTTTCGATTCAGGCCTTTCAGCCAAAACTTGTTGAAGGTAAAGCTATTCAGCTTCACCCACTTGTAGCGAACGGATTTAACGCCGACTACGACGGCGACCAGATGGCGGTTCACCTACCACTTTCTGATGCTGCTCAGGCAGAAGCCCGTGATTTAATGAGTATTTCTCACAACTTGCTAAAACCAGCAGATGGTCAACCTGTGCTCTCTGTTGATCAGGATGTTGTTTATGGAAATTACTACATCACTTACGACAAGCATTCTGAAATGAACAAAAAACCGCGTCCTTTCGCTAATGTTTTTGAAGCTGAAATGGCTTATGATAAAGGTGAGATTGCACTCCAAACACCAATTCGTGTGTTCGTAAAAGGTGAAATTCGAAATACGACTCTTGGCCGTGTGTTATTTAATGAACTATTACCAGAAGATTATCCATTTGACAACAACCCACAGACTAAGAAACAAATTAACAAAATTTTGGCCGATATGTTTGCGCATTATGGTGCTGAAATGACTGTGAAAATTGCTGACAAAATTAAAGGTTTGTCATTCCGATTTGTGACGAAATCTGGTTTATCGATTGGTAAAGAAGATTATACAGTTTACGAAAGCGAAAAAATTCCTCAAATTATTGCTAGCGGTGACGCTAAAACAACTTTGATTCAGGAACAATATGACCAAGGTCTTTTGACTGATCAAGAGCGCTATAACTTAATTATTGATAACTGGCACAAGGTTATTGATGAAGTTTCTGATGAAATTTCTGAGCGCGTAGCTCATGAAGGTGCAGATTCACCTGTTGGATTGATGGCTGTTTCTGGTTCGCGTGGTAATGCGACAAATATTCGCCTTGCTTCTGGTTTGACTGGAATTATGGTAGATGCAACTAACCGTGAAATTGAGCTTCCAATTCGCTCGAACTATACTCACGGAATGAGCTCACTTGAAGCTTTCGTGGCAACTCGTGGCGCGCGCCAAGGTTTGATCTCGACTGCACTTAAAACCGCCGACTCTGGTTATTTGACTCGCCGTCTCGTGGATGTAGCTCAAGATGTATTTTCTGTTAAAGATAGAGCTGATGAAATTGATCCAGGATTTGCGATTTATCGTTCGGAAAGCGAAGAGACAATGATTCCATTTAGTGATAGACTCTATGGTCGATTTACGGCTGAAGCTATCCCTGGATACATTGAGGCTGATCAGCTAATTACTCGGGAAATTGCTGATGCAATTGAGAAAGACGAAAATATTACAGAAGTTAAAATTCAAAGCGTTCTTTCAACTCCAGACCTTGCAGGAATTCCTCAAAAGTCTTACGGAATTGATATGGCGACTGGGCTTCTTGTTGATCCAGCCGAACCGGTTGGCGTGATTGCTGCTCAATCTGTTGGTGAGCCTGGAACCCAGCTAACTTTGAATACATTCCACAGTTCGGGTGTTGCAGGTTCTGGTGCAATTTCACAAGGTTTGCCACGCGTTGAAGAGCTTCTTGAGGCTCGTTCGCCAAAGGGACAAGCTTACATGACTGAAGTTTCTGGTGTAGTTGATATTTGGGAAGATGGCAATATGAATATTGTTCAAATTACACCACGACAAACTGAAGATGGTGAAAATATAAACCCAGTTCGATATGAAATCCCAAATGTTGCGGCTCTAGCTGTTTCGAAAAACGATATCGTACGGGCTGGTGACCGTTTAACTGCTGGTTCACTCAATCTTCGTGATTTAATGGAATTTAAGGGTGTTGAAGAAACTCAACGCTATATTATGAACGAAATCTTGCGAATTTATGCAGCTCAAGGTCAAGATATTGCTTCGAAGCACCTTGAAATCATTGTTCGCCAAATGTTCAGCCGAGTTCAGATTGAAGATGCCGGAGACTCATCGTTTATCATTGGCGATGTAGTTTCGAAAGCTGCCGTTGTTGAAGAAAATAAACTTCTTGAAGCTGAAGGCAGAAAACCTGCTGAGTTTAAACAACAACTTCTTGGAATTACAAAAGTTTCAATTTTCAGTGACAGTTTCTTGTCTGCTGCGTCGTTCCAAAATACAACAAGTGTTTTGATTAACGCAGCAACTTCTGGCCGAATTGATAAACTTCGTGGATTGAAAGAGAATGTGATTATCGGACGCAAAATTCCTGTTGGAACTGGCGCTCGGGTTAATGCAAAAGCTGAATCTACTGAAGTCGAAGAAAAATTCGAAAACGAAACTAACGATTCTATAGTAGAAGAATAAAAACCTTAAAACACTGGCTTTATCGTCAGTGTTTTAAATTGCTTTAAAGAATAAAAAATGATATAATATTAACATAAACGAAATAGGAGAATATATGAGTTCTAATGAAGATAAAAAAGTTGGCGTAAAAGCTTTTCGAAATCGTGGGATTATTTTTGCGATTTTGGCGGTAGTTTTGATTATTGCTGGATCAATTTGGATTGCAAAACCTTTTAATGATTTTTTAAAAAGACAAACTTGGAAACAAACCGAAGGACAAATTTATGGTTTCGAAAAGAAGATTATAAATGAAAAAACCGGTGAATATAAATATACTGCAGTTGTAGATTTTTCAGTGAAAGAGAATGAAACAATTGAATTTCACTCAGAACTAAAGAATGAAAAACCTGTTATTGGCGAAAAAGTAAAAGTTTTTTATGATGAAAAAGATCCAAACTCTGCCGTTGAGGGTGATTTTGAAATTACTAAAATAGTTGCTCCAAGTGTATTATTAATTGTTGAGATTATTAGTTCAATTTTAGCAATGATTAATCTCGAAAGAATGAAAAAAGCTAAAAAGATGCAGAATCAAGCAAATACTTCAGC
>CALHCA010000120.1 GCA_937930585.1 uncultured bacterium | reverse complement strand
TAAATTATTAAATTCGCTGTAAGAAAATACTCGGTGGTGGCAAAAAAACAGCAGTAGATGTATATGATATTCTGTTGGTGCTTATTCTTTTCAGTTTAGAGTGGTCTAATTTCACGCAATAAAAAAACGGCTACGCAAGAATAAGCGTAACCGTAATGAATAAATAACCTCTCACCAGCGAAGATATGATTCATTTTATAAACTACGGCAATAGTTTATAAAACAGAATTGCCTCCTTTCTTCGGAAGTTTTTAGTTATCATTTATTGCGTTATTTTTCAAGATCTTCGATGAATACTACTTCGCCATCTTTATATTTATCGTGTCTAAAATAAACTTTCAATAAATAATAACTATTAAAGTATAGCAAAAAAAATCTAACATGTCAATAATAAAATTAGATATTTTTTCAAGATTTTTGAGCTTAAAACACTTGAAATTTTAGTTTTTTTGTGTTAAAATAAAACAAGTTGCCAGAGACAGTAGCCGCCTCGCGTTAACTAGGCTTAATCTGCTACCGAGGAATACTTTTTCTATCTGCCAACGAGTTTTGAAGGGAGGCTTTCAAAACGCCAGAATCTTAACAATTAGGTCGAAGAATATTAACCAAAAAAGGAGTTTTTATGGCATTATCACGCGATAAAAAGAACCAATTGGTTGCTGAATTAAGCGCCGCTCTTAAAGACGCAAAAATGACAGCTTTTGCTGAATATAAAGGTTTGACAGTTGCTGACCTTCAAGAACTTCGAAAAGAAGCTCGCGAAGCTGGCGTTCAAATCAAAGTTGTTAAAAACCGCCTAGTGCGTGTTGCAATGCAAGAAGTTGAAGCTTTGAAAGAATCTGATACTTCTGCACTAAAAGGCCAACTCGTTTATGCAATTTCAAGCGAAGATGAGATTGCCGCTGCGCAAGTTTTGGGTAAATTTGCAAAAAATCACCCAGAAATGAAACTTGTTGGTGCGTTTGCTGACAACGGTGATGTAATGGATACTGCAACTGTTACTACACTTTCAGAACTTCCAAGCAAAGACCAACTTATTGGTCAAATTGTGGATACACTTCTTTCGCCAATCAACGCGATTGCTGGTGGTCTTACAAACGAAGATTTGGAATTTCGAAAAGCAACCAATTAATTTATTTTAGAATATTAACCACTTAAATTTTTAAAGGAGTCAAAAATGGCTGACATTAAAAAATTGGCTGAAGAATTGGTAAAATTGACTATTCTTGAAGCTAACGAATTGAAAGAACACCTCAAAGAGGAATATGGAATTGAACCAGCTGCTGTTGCTGTTGCCGCTACTGCCGGTGCTGCTGACGCTGCTGACGAAAAAACAGAATTTACAGTTACTTTGAAAGATGCTGGTGCGCAAAAAGTTGCTGTTATTAAAGCAGTTAAAGAAATTACAGGTCTTGGACTTGGTGAAGCTAAAGCTATCGTTGACGGTGCTCCAGCACCAGTTAAAGAAAAAGTTTCTAAAGATGAAGCTGAAGAAGCTAAAAAGAAACTTGAAGAAGCTGGCGCAACTGTTGAGCTTGCTTAATTTTAATATAAATCAAATCGACCTAATTTAGATTTTTGAAAATCGCTCAAACTTTGGGCGATTTTTATTTATCTGGAATTCAATATTTATTATGGATAGTATATTTAAAAAATGGTAAAAATATTAAAGTTAAGATAAATATTGTTTTTTTCGTAGTATAGTGTATAATCGTGTTTATGGTTTATATTCCTTTTTTAGTTATATTTCTAACTATATTTATCTTTTTAAACAAAGTGCTAAGTAATCTCTTCAATTTTGGAATTCTTTTTCATCTTGCAATAACTAGTTTTGTAACTTTTATTCTTTGCTGTATGGCTATACTTATTTTCAAAAAGCTAAAAGGTTATCTTGGATTTAAAAAAGCCAAGAAAATTCGAAACAGAATTATGAAAATAACTTATATTTTGGCTATTTTGGAGCTTATTATTGGAGCTATAAGTGCCCTTATCCATCTCGGTCCTCTTGCCCTACTGGCTCTTATTGCCATAGCTGCTCTTGCTCTAATTATATTATTTTATGGATTTATATTTAGTCAAATCTTTATGCTTTCTTATAGATTTCTCCAATTTTTTGGCAATAAGGAGTTGAAAGATATTGAAGATGAAGAAATTAGAAAAGAGAAGACTGAATTCTATGCGAAAAATAAGGAAATTATGGAGTCAAAAACTTTACTATACATTCCAATTTTTGTATCTTATCTTGCAGTTTTTATTTTACTTATAAAGGATTTTGATCTTAATATAGCATTTTATACTTATCGTGATAGTATTGCGTATTCTGTAATAATTTCATTTATTCTTTTTGCTATATTTCAAGCTATTTTTAAGAGGCAAAGTTCGAAACTAAAAGAAGATAAGATAATATCTTATAGACTAAAGTTTATAAAATTGCAATACATTATTCAGATTATTGGGTGTATTCTATACTTTTATTTAAGAAACTCAAATGCGTCAGAATTAGTTTTGGATAGGCTTATAATTTTAACATTTGTCTCTATTAGTGGTTTTGAATCTATCATGTTTGCTTATAAAGTTGCGATAATATATAAAGATAGGCAAAAAAATGATTCTCGGGATTGATGAAGTTGGTCGTGGAGCGTGGGCTGGTCCTTTAGTTGTGGGTGCTTGCGTTTTGAATAATGCTAAAATTAAAGGGCTGACAGATTCAAAAGCTCTTTCGAAAAAGCAGAGAGAGAAGCTGTCGGCAGAGATTTCCAAAAGTTCTGCGATTATTGGCTTGGGTTGGGTTTCAAATGATGACCTTGATGAAATTGGTTTGAGTGCCACTTTAAAGCTTGCGACAAAGCGAGCAGTTAAGGAAGCGCAGATAAAATGTAAAAAACAAAATATCAAATTTGATGAAATTATCATTGACGGCACTGTAAACTTTTTAGAAGGCACTCCGCTTGAAAAATATACTTCAACCCTTAAAAAGGCTGATTTACTGATTTCAAGCGTTTCTGCGGCTGCAATTTGCGCAAAAGTTGCGAGGGATAATTTTATGGCAGAACTTTCAAAGAAACCTGAGTTTGCACCTTTTGGCTTTGAAAATCACGCAGGATACGGGACATCGAAACACAGAGCGGCCTTATCTGAATTTGGAGTGAGTAAAGTTCATCGCAAAAGTTTTAAGCCAGTCGCAGCATTTTTAGAAAATACTAAAAATAAGAACAATAGTACTTTTAAGACAAATAAAACTGAAAAAATTACTACAAAAGAGCTTGGTGATAAAGCTGAGGATTTTGTAGCGGAATTTTTAAAACAAGAGAAGCATGAAATTCTGGCGCGAAATTGGCGAACAAAATTTTGCGAAATTGATATTATTTCGAAAAATGGTAAAAATTACTATTTTACAGAGGTTAAATTTCGAAAAAATGATGATTTTGGAGGTGGAAAAGCTGCAATTTCAAAGAAGAAGATTAGCCAAATGCGATTTGCAGCGGAATTTTTTGCCCATAAAAATAAGTTAAAAAATAATGAAATGCGGCTTGCTGCGGCAATAGTTGAGGGTGAGAATTTTAAAAAGTTTGATTGGTTTGAAATTAATGATTAGCAATTTTGCAAAATATTTTGCATTGCTGTTTTTTCAGCGGTAGTCACCCAAATTGAGTATTTTTTCTTAATTGAAATTTGGCGAGAAATATATTCGCAGCGAAAATTTTTATTTGGAGGAAGCCAAGAAGCGGCATCGGAATCACCTTTTTGCTGATTAGCTGGGCCGTCTGAAGCTAAAAGATTCAGTGGATCATTTGCAAATTCAATTCGTTTTTCTTTTGAAAATTGTTGGGCACCTTTTTGCCAAGCGTCAGAAAGTGCAACGACGTGGTCGATTTGAACAGCAGAAGCATTTTGCTTGCGTGAAAAATTAATTTCTTTACCGGTATAAGGGTCTTTTAGAGTTCCGCTTAAAATTTTACAGTCTGAATTTTCTACGACATTTATTAAATCGCGTTTTAAAATACGATTTCGCGTATCGCAACCACTAGAATCTTTTGCCCATCCTTTACCAAATTGCTCGCGAGAATAACCAGTTTTTGGTGAACGGCCTTTAACTTCAAGTGAGTTTAAATCAGTTAAAGAAGTTTGAAAATCTGATTTTTTGTTTGAATTTAGTTTTGAAGTTTGCCAAAAATCTGGATTTGCTAAAATCGCCGCAATTGCAATTACGGCTATAAAAAATAAACCAAAAATTCTTCTTCTTCGAAAAATGCTTTGCTTTTTTATCATAGAAATATTATAATGGTTATGATATGATTTTTCAACAGAAAACTTTTTGGCGAGTATTTCGAACTTTGTTTGTTGTTACTATTCTTAGTAGTGTAGCATTTTTTGTGTTATCTAATCAACGCGGGATCCGTGATTATTTTGCAGCACAAAATTATAAGCCAGATTCTGAAATTTTAAAAATAGAAAATAAAATTAAACCAACCACTAATGCTAAGACAATTTTTTACGCTTCTAACCCAAAGGTTGAAGATTCGGAGGAATTTAATGAAAATTGCAAAAATCGTGAAGAAGATTCAGCAATTTTGGGGTGTTATAAGTTGGGTAAAATTCATCTTTATGATGTAAAAAACTCGAAACTTGACGGTATAAAAGAGGTAACGGCGGCTCACGAGCTTTTGCATGCAATTTGGGAGCGAATGAGTTTGAGTGAACGAGATAAGATTGGTAAACTGCTTAATGCTGAGTATGAGAGGGTTAAAGATGCAGATTTCGAAAAGTTGATGCAGTCTTATGATCGGACTGAGCCTGGTGAGCGAATCAATGAGCTTCATTCTTTAATTGGCACTGAGCAGCCACAAATTTCGAAAGAGCTTGAAGAGCATTATGCGAAATTTTTCGAAAATCGTAAAGAGATCGCTCGGATTTATCAAAGTTATAATAAAAATTTTAAAGATTTAAAAAACCGAGCAGAAGCTTTAACTATTGAACTTGAAAAAATGAAGCTGGAGGTTGAGCAATCCACAAAAAAATACTCTGAAAATTCTAAAGAATTGGAGGATGATATTGCTGAATTTAATAGCAATGCTAAAACTGGAAAATATAAAACTCAGGCAGAATTTAACGCCGACCGTGTGGAATTATTACAGAGAATTCGAAATCTTGAAACTTCAAGGTTGAAAATTAATGATTTAGTGAATAGTTACAATTCGAAAATTAATGAATTTAATGAAGTTTCAGTCCAGCAAAATGAACTCTATAAAAGTATAAATTCAAATTTAAATTCACCAAGTTTATAGTTTTCAAAAAAGATTTATTGTGATAAAATATTAGTTGTGGCGAATTTAAAAACAAAATTTGTATGTCAAAATTGTGGAGCTTCTTATCCTAAATGGTCGGGAAAATGTGAAAACTGTGGCCATTGGAATACCTTGGTTGAGCAAGTTGAAGAAGCATTAGGAAAAAACGCAATCAGTAAAAGTGCAAAAACTGGTCGTGTTTTAAGTGTTCAAGATTTGAATGAAGTTATTTCTGAAAAAAAACAAGAAAGGATCTCAAGCGGAATCAAAGACCTTGATATTGTTTTAGGCGGTGGAATTTTACCAGCAGGAGTGCTTTTGATTGCAGGGCAGCCTGGAATCGGAAAATCTACACTTTTAATGCAGATTTCAGCTTTTATTGCTAGTTCAAAAAACGTCTTGTATGTTTCGGGTGAAGAGTCGGCAGAGCAAGTAGCGTTACGCGCGAAAAGGCTTGGTGCTTCTGAGGCTAAGAACCTTAAATTTGCTGCTTCAACTTCAGCTAATGATATTTCAGCAACAATTCGTGAGGGTGGTTTTGATTTAGTGATTATTGATTCGATTCAGACTTTGGCGATGGAAGAAATTTCGAGCGCACCGGGAACGGTTTCGCAAATTACGAATTCTTCTAATTTAATAATTCAAGCAGCAAAAAGTTCTGGAACGGCTGTTATTCTGGTTGGTCATATTACGAAGGAAGGTTCAATCGCTGGGCCAAAAACACTTGAGCATCTAGTTGATGTAGTTTTAAATTTTGAGGGTGACCGATATGGTGGTTTTAAAGTTGTGCGGGCGGTAAAAAATCGCTATGGTTCAACTAGCGAGGCAGCGATTTTTGAAATGGTTGATAATGGTTTGAAAATTGTCGAAAATCCTTCGGCGGCACTTTTAGCTGAGCGCCAAAATACGGATGGCTCGATAATTATGGCAACTCTAGAGGGGACTCGCCCAATTTTGGTTGAGATTCAAGCTTTAGTGACAACTTCAAATTTTGGGTATCCAAAGCGAGCGGCAAGTGGATTTGATATAAATCGCCTCAACTTATTGATTGCAGTTCTTCAGCGACGAACTAAACTTGATCTAAGTGATAAAGATATTCATATAAATGTGGTTGGTGGGTTAAAACTTGACGACCGAGCAGCCGACTTGGCTGTTGCCATGGCGATTGCTTCGGCGGCCGCAAAGCGAAAACTCTCTGATGGTGTAGTAGTTTTTGGTGAAGTTGGCTTGGGTGGTGAAATTCGAACAGTGATTCAAGCTGAAAGAAGAATCTCTGAAGCAAAGAAACTTGGATTTAGTAATGTTCTTGCTCCGAGAAATTCTTCGAAAGATAGCATTGTGACATCTGTTCGTGATTTGCGAGAAGCTTTAATTAAATATTTACAATAAAGGAAAGTATGGAAACATTTTTACTATTTTTAATTTTATTTATTGTGTGCGGAATTTGGTTTGATTCGAAAAATGATAAACCGTTGATTTCGAAAACAAAAAAACAAGTATTGGTTGATACATCAATTTTAATTGATGGCCGATTTTTAGCAGTAGCGAGAACTGGATTTATTAATTTTGATATTCTGATTCCGCGGAGTGTAGTTGGCGAGCTTCAAATTTTGGCGGATGGTGGCGATGATGAAAAACGAGTTCGTGCAAGATATGGCTTGGATATTATTTCGGCTCTTCAAAATGAAGAAAAAATAACTGTAAGCATTTTGGCGGATGGAAATTCTGCAGCAGAAGGAGTGGATAATCGTTTGATTTCTTTAGCTAAAAAAATGAATGCCGATATCTTAACGGCAGATTATAACTTGAATAAAGTTGCAAAAGTTGAAGGAATTGAAGTTTTAAATATTAATGAACTCGTTCAGTCGGTTCGTGCAGACTATTTGCCGGGTGAAAAAATTATGCTTGAAATTACTCAAAAAGGTAATGAGAAAAAACAAGGAATTGGACATTTGCCAGATGGCACAATGGTTGTGGTTGAGAACGGCGAAGGATTGATTGGCACGATTAGTGAAGTTGAATTTATTCGTTCACTTCAAACTGCTGCAGGAAAGATGATGTTTGCTCGACCTGCTAGTATTAAGGTTTCGAAAGTTGAGACTCAAAAAAGTAAAGGGCGAGCACCAGTTTTAAAAAATATAACAAGTGAAAAAAAATCGAAAGAATCTTCTAGAAAATCAAAAAATGTTAAGCAGAATTCGAAGGCCAAAACTAAAACTCAAACTCGCCATCGAACTCAAAAAACGGTAGAAGATAATTTGGTTAAGCTTGCAAATCGTGATTAGCGGTTGAACTTTTGAAGTTTTTTTGCTAGAATTAAAGAATAAAAGAAAGGAAAATATGGCAGATTTTAATAAAATTTTAACTCCTGGCGATTATAAAAATGGAATTATTAATGTTGTAGTGGAGATCCCAACTGGTTCTACTCATAAAATTGAATGGAATCGTGATTTAGCAGTAATGCAACTCGATCGCGTAGAGCCAAAAGCTTTTGCGAAGCCAACTAATTATGGTTTTATTCCGCAAACTTTGGATGAAGATGGTGATGAGCTTGATGTTCTACTTATTACGAATGATCCGCTTACAACTGGAATTTTCCTAGAAGCACGAATCTTGGGCGTAATGAAATTTGTTGATGATGGTGAGGTTGATGATAAAATTATTGCCGTACCTGCTGATGACCGTGATACTGGAAATGCTTATAAAACTTTGTCTGATTTACCAGAGCAACTTATTAAACAAATTGAATTTCACTTTAATCACTACAAAGATTTGAAAAAAGCTGGAACTACGAAAGTTGAAAAATTTGGCGACATTGAAGAAGCAAAAGAAGTTATTACAGAATCAATTGTTCGCTGGAACGAAAAATAGTTATAAATAAATTGGAAACTGAGTGAAAATACTCAGTTTTTATTTAGTGAAATTCTGCTAAAAAATGGTAAAGCTTTATTTTTATCAAAAAAAGTGTATAATTAATATATGGAAAAGGCAGAACTCTTGAGAATTGCGAAACCGTTTTATTCGACGGAAGATATAAAAAGACTAGAAAAAGCAATTGAATTTGCTACCGAAAAACATAAAGGCCAAATGCGAAAATCTGGTGAAGAATATATAACGCACCCTCTGAAAGTTGCGAGTTTTTTGGTTGAATGGGGTATGGATATCGACACGGTTGTTGCTGGTGTTTTGCATGATGTTGTGGAAGATACTGAAACTCCCCTTGATGAAATTGCTGAAAATTTTGATGACGATATTGCGTTTTTGGTTGACGGTGTAACTAAAGTTGGCAAAGCACGTGCTGGAATGGGGAATCTTGAAACCTATTTGCCTCAAACTAAAGACAACCTTTCGAAATTATTGATTGCTGTTGGTCAAGATGTGCGAGTGGTTATTATTAAGTTGGCTGATAGATTGCATAATGTTCAAACTTTGCAATATATGTCGCCTGAAAAACAGAAAAAAATCGCTCGTGAAACTTTAGATGTTTTCGCAAGAATCGCTGATCGCTTGGGAATGGGGCGAGTTCGAATGCAGATGGAAGAGCAGGCTTTTTTATATTTAAACCCAAAAGAATATAAACGGCTTGAAAATGAAATTCGAAAACGTCTTGGTAAAAGTACACGGAAACTAGGAAAAGTTCGAGAGGAAGTTGAGCAAGAATTAAAAAAGGCTGGTTTAGATTTCGAAATTTCTGGCCGCGTGAAAAGTGTCTATTCGCTTCATAAAAAATTAAAAAAGACAAAAGGTGATATTGATCGAGTTTATGATTTGATGGCTCTGCGGATTATTGTAAATTCGAAAGATGATTGTTACCGTGTTTTGGGGATTTTGCATTCGATTTATAAACCAATGATTGAACGAATCAAGGATTATATTTCAATGCCAAAACCGAATGGTTATCAGTCACTTCATACAACGGTAATTACTCCTTCGAAACTGATTGCGGAGTTTCAAATTCGAACTCGCGATATGCATGAATTTGCCGAGCGTGGTTTGGCGGCGAGCTTCCATTATCATGAGCAGAAATCGAGCAAAGATTATATTTCTGGAGCTACTTCGAAAAAGCGGAGTGAAGTTAAAGGCAATGGCGGGCTTTCGAATGAATTACAATGGATTGTTCAACTACAAGATGTAGCACAGCGCTTAAGAGATGGTGAGGAAATTGACCCAGAGCAGCTTCAGATTGATATTTTTGGTGATAGAATTTTTGTTTATTCACCAAAAGGCGATATTTATAATTTGCCAGAAGGTGCGTTACCACTTGATTTTGCTTATATGGTACATAGTGATATTGGTAAACATGCTTATGCTTTTCGGGTTAATGAGAAGATTCATGCTTTTGATAAACCGCTCGAAAAAGGTGATGTTGTTGAGGTTTTGACGCGAAAAAATTCTGAGCCAAAAATTGATTGGTTAGAATTGGTCAAAACTTCGCACGCAAGAATTAAGCTTCGCTCGCAACTTCGTCAAAGAGGTGATTTGGAGCCGATCAAAAATGCGGAGGCAATTAAAGCAAGAAAATCTAGCGAGAAATAGAAAAATAAAAAGGCATTCAGGTGAATGTCTTTTTGCTAAAAATTTTTAATTTTTTCTTCAAGTTTTATTATTTTATCCCTGTTACTATGTGTTTCAATCATCGTATTCCAATAATTTTCTTCAGAGCCTTTGTAGTGCCAAATAAATAATCCAGTTAATATAATTAACCATATAAAAACTAATATTATTGATGAAATAATTACAATATCTTTTTTACTTTTTTGTGGCTTTTCCATATATTCTCCTTTATGCTGAAAATGAGTAATTTTAAGTCTTACTCAGGACTGTCGTAGCTTCTAAAATATTTTTTTGATTTTCATTTGAAAATCCTTTTTGAAATTTACTATTTACTGATTTTTATATCAACACAACAATTATTAGCATAAGCTTAATTAAAAGTCAACGATTTTAATTCTAGATTTTTGAAAGTGTTTATGTTAAAATAGATTTAGGAAATTTAATAAAAAGGAGACGAAATGTCTAAAAAAATTGCAATTAATGGATTTGGGCGAATTGGTCGCAATGCTTTTAAATTAGCTTTCGAAAGAGATGATATTGAAGTTGTTGCTATCAACGATTTAACGGATACGAAAACTCTAGCTCATCTCTTAAAACATGACTCAACCTACGGAACTTATCATCATGACGTTTCTTATAATGATGATTCAATTTTTGTTGCTGGAAAACAAATTCGTGTTTTAGCAGAAAAAGACCCAGCACTTTTGCCTTGGGGAGAATTTGACGTTGATGTCGTTATTGAGGCGACTGGACTATTTGTTCAACCAGAAAAAGCTCGAGCGCATATTGATGCTGGTGCTAAAAAAGTTGTAATTTCGGCCCCTGCAAAAGGTGAAGGTGCAAAGTTTATTGTGCTTGGCGTGAACGAACATGAGCTCACTCGTGAAGATGATATTATTTCGAATGCAAGCTGTACAACAAACTGTATTGCTCCTATTATGGCAATTCTTGAACGTGAATTTGGAATCGAAAAATCTTTAATGACAACAGTTCATTCTTATACTGCAAGCCAGCGAATTTTAGATGCTCCTGCAAAAGATTTGCGAGAAGCTCGTTCTGCGGCTGAAAATATTGTTCCAACGACAACCGGTGCAGCAATTGCCACCGCGAAAGTTATTCCTTCTTTGGTTGGTAAATTTGACGGTCTTTCTGTACGTGTTCCAACTGCGGTAGTTTCATTAAGTGATATTACTGCAGTTTTGAAAAGAAATACTACAAAAGAAGAAATCAATGAAGTATTTAAGCGTGCTGCGGCCGATCCTTTTTATCAAGGTATCTTAACTGTGACTGAAGAGCCGCTTGTATCTACAGATTTTAAGGGAAATTCCCACAGCTCTATCGTTGACCTTGAATTGACTAACGTTGTTGGTGGAAATTTGGTTAAAATTGTAGCGTGGTATGATAACGAATGGGGATATTCTAACAGATTAGTAGAAATTGTTGCAGATGTTGCAGCTAATATTTAAGGAGCAAAATGAAGATTTTTCTTGGCGCAGACCACAGGGGTTTTTATTTAAAAGAGAAAGTTTTTAAATACTTAAAAGAGGGCGGATACGATGTGGAAGATATCGGTGGTTTTGAGTATGACCCAAATGATGATTTTCCTGAATTTGCTCGCGTGGCGGTTTCGAAAATACGAGCCAATGAAAAATATGATCCAAGAGCAATTTTGATTTGTGGTGGCGCTCAAGGAATGGGAATGGCGGCGAATCGTTTTAAAGGTATTCGTGCATCTGTTGTTTGGGAGCCAGAAGAAGCTAAATGGACTCGCAATGACAATGATAGTAATATAATTTGTTTACCGGCTCGCGTTTTCGATAAAGATGAAGCTGAAGCTAAGTGGAAAGAAACAGTTGATGTCTGGTTAAAAACTCCGTTTGCGGCTGCTCCAAGATTTGTAAGAAGAAATAAACAGATTGATGAGGTATAGATGTCGATAATAACACCAGCAATTTTAGCAACTAATCCAGATGAATATAAAGCTCAAGTTGAGGCAATTTTTCCTTTTGCAGAAAGAGTTCATATTGATGTAACAGATGGTAATTTTGCGCCTAATTTAACATTGCCTGAAACACAAATTTGGTGGCCTCAAGAATGGAAGGTTGATATTCATATGATGGTTGCTCGCCCGAGCGAACATATTAATACAATTATTCAGCTTAATCCAAATATGGTTATTTTTCATGCTGAAGTTGAGGAAGACTTAGTACCAATTTTCGAAAGGCTTAAAAACGAAACAATGATTAAACCTGGTTTAGCTTTGCTTCGTTCAACTGTTCCAGAAACTGTCGCGCCCGCAATTCAGGCAGCTGAGCATATTTTGATTTTTAGCGGAAATTTAGGCGAAATGGGTGGTCATGCAAGTATGATGCAGCTCGAGAAGATTCGCTTAATTAAAAAGATTAACAGTAATGTTGAGATTGGCTGGGATGGCGGAGCTAATCTTTCAAATATTTTCAATTTGGCGCAATCTGGTGTTGATGTTATAAATGTTGGTTCGGCAATTATGAATTCACAAAATCCTGAACAAAGCTATAAGC
>CALHCA010000119.1 GCA_937930585.1 uncultured bacterium | reverse complement strand
TAAGGTTTGTGAGCAACTTGATATTCCGTATTATTCAATAAATTTTGAAAAAGAATATTGGAATAAAGTTTTTACATATTTCTTAGATGAATATAAAAAAGGTCGTACGCCAAACCCAGATATTATGTGTAATCAAGAGGTTAAGTTTAAATTATTTTTAGAGGCAGCACTCGAAGACGGAGCTGACTTAATCGCAACAGGCCATTACGCTAGCGTTCGAAATACTTTTACCGAAAATACTAGCGACAGTTTTGATTTTTCGAAAAGCGGAAACGGCGAACTTTTACGCGCCAAAGACGAAAATAAAGACCAAACCTATTTTTTATATCGAGTGCGTGGTGAGGCTTTGGGGCGAACTTTATTTCCACTTGGTAAATTTACTAAACCTGAAGTGCGCGAGATGGCGAAAGAGCGCGGGCTTTTTACTGCTCGAAAAAAAGATTCACAAGGAATTTGCTTTGTTGGAAAGATTGGGATTCGTGACTTTTTAAAACAATTCATCCCCGAGCAAAAACCGGGAAAAATCATCAATAAAAATACGGGTGAAGTTCTTGGGTGGCACGACGGCGCGATTTTTTACACTTTAGGGCAGCGCCACGGCTTGAATATCGGTGGCGGACTGCCATTTTATGTTTGCGGTAAAAATATGGAAACTAACGAAGTTTTTGTAACAACCGATATCAATAACGGCGAACTTTGGTCTAATAAAATCGAAGTTTCAGCACTTCACTGGATCAACCAAAAAGTTGAAAATGGGGCAGAAATTCAAGTTCGAATCCGCCATCGTGCACCACTCGTGAATGCAAAAATCTTTTTCAAAAGTGACAATTCGGCAAAAATTGAGTTGCAAGATGAACAGCGCGCAATTACTAGTGGCCAAAGTATTGTATTTTATTCTGATAAAGTTTGTTTGGGCGGCGGAATCGTCACTTAACATTGACATTTATATATTTTTATGGTAGAATATTAAAGCTAAATTTGAACTTTATAGTCTAAATTTAAGTATTTACAAAAGAGGTACATTAATATGCCAAATATACCAATTTTAAGTCGTTTTAAATCAACTTTTGGTGTTAATGAAAGGAATCGAAAGCTTCATCGCGAGAATTACTTTTCAAAACAATTCTTGAAAGACACCCTTCAAGATGTTGGGTTTAAATCAGTTGAAGTTTTAACACCAACCGAAGAAGGAGCGATACATTTAGGAGCGAAACTTTTTGATGAACGGGGAAACTTATTCGAAATTTCAGTTCATCATCTGGGTAATATGTTAAATTTCTCAGCGCAGCCCGCCGATATTGATAAGCGAATTTTTACTAGTAACGTAAATCGAATCTCAATAACAATTACTTTTCAAAAAAAATATATCGTAATGGATGAAGAATCTGGAACAATATTTGGCAACCAAAGCCAAGTTGACCTCTTCCGAGAGTGCAATAGTAAGGCCAACTTGTTTTTCGAAGATCTCAAAGATGAGTTCGAACGCCGTGGAAAAAGATTCGCAAAATAATTTTTATTAACCCAGCAAAAAGCTGGGTTTCTTCTTGATTTTTTCACTCTTTAAGTATATAATTAAAATCTAGTTCTTTTCACGGAGGTTTTAAAAATGGATGGTTTAATTTTCACGAAAGAAAATGTGGAAAATCTACTATTAGAGGCTGGGTTTTTAGATATTGAGAGTAGGCAATTTTCATCTTTCGAAAATTCAAATTATTTTCGAACAGAAGCTTTTCTACATAAAAACTCTTCGCGAGAAATTTATGTTTTAATTGAATGTCTGGGCCATGAGATTGGGATCGTTATCCAGGATAATATTGATTTAGAAATGTTAAAAAACCGGCGCTATATCATCTTAACAATTGAAAATGGCGAGATAGATGAGCAGGGTGATTTTGAGTTAAATGCCTTTAACTCAAGAAAAGCATTTTTAGAAGCAAGCGAAAAGCTTACTAATTTTATTAATAAGCTTAAAAAAATAACCCTCCAGTAATTTTCTCCCGAGTTTGCTCGGGTTTTTATATTGAAAATATGGCAGAAAATAGTTATAATAGGTTTATGCTTAGAAATAATAATCAAAAAAATGGTTTCACAATAATAGAAGTTGTCTTAGTTCTTGCAATAGCCGGATTGATATTTTTAATGGTGTTCTTAGCGTTGCCAGCATTGCAACGATCACAGAGAGATACTCAAAGAAAAAATGATATCGCCCGCCTTAAAGCAGCATATCAACATTATAAAGCAAACAATAAAAGAGGCATAAGTTTTACAGATAATTATGTACAAAATTTTAATAATTTCATGGATAAATATATGCGCGCAAACGGTGAGAGTTTTAAGGATCCAAATGGTGCAGAT
>CALHCA010000118.1 GCA_937930585.1 uncultured bacterium | reverse complement strand
CCTTCGACCTCACGGTCCCAAACCGCGCGCGCTAGCCAACTGCGCCACACCCCGAGATTAACTCGAAATATACAACCATTATAACGCATATATTTCGAAAAATCAAGCAAAAAATCTATTTTGAATATTTTTTTCGCCATTCTTCGATTTTAGCGTGATGTCCGCTCAACAAAACTTCTGGAACTTTCATTCCGCGGAAATCTGCCGGTCTTGTAAATTGTGGAAATTCCAGATTGTTACCATCTGAATAGCTTTCAATTTCAGCTGATTTTTCGCCACCAAGTACGCCGGGAATCAGGCGGACTATACTATCGATTATTGCCATTGCGGGAATTTCGCCACCAGTTAAAATAAATTTACCAATACTTATTTTTTCGTCAACAATTTCGAAAATTCGTGAATCAAATCCTTCATATCGCCCACATATAATAATTAAATCATTACCAGAATTAGCTTTTTCTTGGGCTTTTTCTTGATTCCAAATATTCTCACTTGGGGTCATTGCGATAATTTTTGCATTCGGTGAACTTTTTTTTGCAAATTCAACTGCTTCGAAAAGAGGCTCTGGTTTTAAGAGCATTCCATCTCCTCCACCATAGGGAATATCATCAACTTGCTTGCGTATTCCAACACCAAAATCACGTAAATTAATAATTTCGAAAGAAACTACATTCTGATTTTGCGCCTTCCACATCATTGCATTATTTAGAACTGGTTCAAACATTTCAGGGAAGAGAGTGATCACTTGAATTTTCATATTAATTTATTTTACCATTTTTTAGATTTTTTTGCAAAATGAATAAACTAAAAATCTAGCCAAGATACTATGACTAGATTTTTAACAAGTATAAGCTCTCAAACTTTCCTTAGTTTGCTCGCATAGAGCTTTGACTTTTTTGTTTTTCCGCAGTTCTTTCAAAATCTAAAACTCCACAACAGATTTCAAACTGAACTATTTATATTATAACGCAATATCGTCTAATTCTGCAAGCTCTTTTCGAGTTTGTTCTGCGAAAGTGTTTGTGTTTTCCACAGGTGCATCTGTTGAATTTTCCACAACTTCAGTTTTTTCTTCACTGTCGCTAATTTTTAGATTATAATGAGCATTATTTTTTAGCGCCAGAGCTCGAAGAAGTGCACGAAGGCTTTGCGCAGTTGCTCCACGGCGACCGATAATTCGACCCAAATCTTCTTTATGCACAGTTAAAGTTAATAAAACGCCTTTTTCATCAATTGTGCGTTCAACTTTTACATCTTCTGGATTTGCAACTAAATTTTTAACGATATATTCAACAAACTGTTGGTCTATTGTCATTTTTCAGATACTCCTTTTATTCAGTTTATATTTTAATTGTATCACTTTTTGAATGTTTTTTCAACCATTCAATTATGATAAAAATTATAGTAAAAATTATCATTAATATTACGTAAAGTTCAAAAGCACGCCCCGAGAGTACACCTATTTCAATCAGCGGTCTAAAGAGGACTGCGGTTACTATAAATGCACTAATTGACCAAACAATAAGAAGGACTCTCCAGAAATTAAGCGGTAGGCAAGCACGAATTACGGATAGCATTCCTATTGAGCCGAGTAAATAGTATGAGACCGTTGAAATTTCTTGAGGGATCCAGCCATTAAGCGAGCCCCAAATTCGTACGAAAATAACTGAGAATACTATCATTAGCGCACTAGGCAAGGCCATTAGAAGTGATTTCTTAATAAAATCTTTTTTAACAGGTTGAATATTTTTTTCGAAAGTAAGAACAAAAGGCGGAAAACCTTCAACAAACTGATCGATTAATGTAACTTGAATTGGGATGAACGGGAAAATTA
>CALHCA010000117.1 GCA_937930585.1 uncultured bacterium | reverse complement strand
AATAGCACGGTGCCGAATTATAAAAAACTCCTCCTAACCGGTGGAGTTTTTTCGTATTGAAGGTTGTTGAAAAAATAATTGAGAGTATGATATAATATAAATATATGGAATTGGAGGAGAAAATAAAAACAACAAAAACTTTCGAAGAACTCGTTCCGAGTGATTTTGTGCATTTACACACACATACATATCACTCACTGCTTGATGGCTTAACTAAAATTGACGATTTGGTTGATAATGTTAAAGCCAGTGGAATGGAAGCCGTAGCTATAACTGACCACGGAACAATGTCTGGTGCTATCGAATTCTTTAAAGAGGCAACTTCAAAAGGGGTTAAGCCTATTTTAGGAATTGAGGCTTATGTTGCAGCACGAACCAGATTTGATAGAGATCCAGCACATGACAAGCCGCGTTATCACTTAGTCTTATTGGCAAAAAACCAAATTGGTTGGCAGAATTTATGTTCTCTTACAACAAAAGCCTGGGTTGAAGGACAATATTATAAGCCGAGGATTGATCATGATATTATGGCTGAACATTCAGAAGGTGTTGTTTGCTTAAGCGGCTGTGCTGGTTCTGAAATTTCAGAATCCATCCGGGCTGGAGATTTCGAAAAAGCAAAAGAACTTGCTAGCTGGTATAAATCGGTTTATGGTGAAGATTTTTATCTTGAATTGCAAGACCATGGTCACCCAGAATGCCCCAATCACTGGGAGGTTCAAAAAGAAATCAATGATGGTCTATTTAGGCTTCATGAAGAACTTGATATTCCAATGGTTGTAACTTGCGATTCACACTACTTAACCCATGAGAATCAAGATGCGCATGAAATCCTTCTTTGTGTCGGAACTGGCTCATATTTAAATGACGAAAAGCGAATGAGTCTAAAAGAATTTGACCTTTTTGTTACTGATCCGAGAGATATTATCAAGCGATGGGGAAAGATTGACCCCGAAATCATTTTGAATACCAAAAGAATTGCAGAAAAAGTTAATTTTGAGTTTGAATTTGGTAAGATTTTAATTCCAAAATTTCCACTTCCAGAAGGTGAAGAAAGTGAAAAAGGCTTTTTAGATAAGTTAGTTTTTCAAGGTTTAGGTGAAAGATATGCTGGGATTCCTGTTGATGAAGTGAAGAAAATGATGATTCCTGAAATTCGCGAGAAACTTTCGAAAGAAGTTATTGAGCGAGTTGATATGGAGCTTGGCGTTCTGGATGGAATGGGCTATAATGGTTATTTCTTGATTGTGCAAGATTTTATTAACTGGGGAAAGTCTCAAGGAATTGTTTTTGGGCCAGGGCGAGGTTCGGCTGCTGGTTCAATTATTGCTTATGCTCTACATATTACTGACCTTGATCCACTTGAATATGACTTGCTTTTTGAAAGGTTTTTAAATCCTGATCGAATTTCGATGCCCGACATCGATGTTGACATTCAAGATACGCGTCGAAATGAGGTTATTCAATATTGTACTGATAAGTATGGTATTGATCGTGTGGCGAATATTGCGACTTTTGGTAAAATGATGGCGAAAAACGCCGTGCGAGATGTGGCGCGAGTTTTGGAGGTTCCTTATTCTGAAGCCGATCGTATGGCTAAATTAGTTCCAGATCCAAACCAAGGCCGCCATATACCACTTCGAGTTTCGCTCGAAAATGACCAAGATTTAAAGCATGAATATGAAACTAATCCAACTGCTAAAACTGTTTATGATTTTGCAATGCAGCTTGAAGGCACGATTCGAAACCACGGTGTTCATGCTTGTGGCGTTGTGATCGCGCCAGACGATTTGGTGAAATATCTACCTCTTGAAATGGCACAGAAAGGTGTTGTGGCAACTCAAGTTCCGATGGGCCAGGTTGAAGATTTAGGTCTTTTAAAAATGGACTTTTTGGGTCTTAAAAACCTTTCAATTATTTCAACTGCACAAAAAATTGTCAAAAAAACATATGGTGTCGATCTTGACCTTTCGAAACTTGGTCTTGATGATAAAAAGGCTTATGAATTATTAGCTCGTGGTGATTCGACCGGTGTTTTTCAGCTTGAATCCGCTGGAATGAAGCGATATCTGCGGGAGCTTAAACCTTCAAAGTTTGAAGATATTATCGCCATGGTTGCGCTTTATCGGCCTGGGCCAATGAGCGAAATTCCAAAATTTATTGCTCGAAAACACGGTGAAGAGCCAGTTACTTACTATGAAGATCATATGGAAAATGCTCTTAAAAATACTTATGGAATTTTGGTTTATCAGGAGCAGTTTATGCAGATTTCGAAGGAAGTTTGCGGATTTACTGGTGGTCAGGCGGATACGCTTCGAAAGGCCGTGGGTAAAAAGAAAATCGACTTGATGAAGAAAATGAAGGGCGAGTTTATTGAAGGAGCGGTAGAACATTCTAACGCCGACCGAGGAAAAGTTGAGGCTTTCTGGGAACATTTGGAAGAATTTGCGAACTATTGTTTCAATAAGTCGCACGCGGCGTGTTATGCCTTAATTGCCTATTGGACGGCCTATATTAAGGCACATTACCCAGATGCTTTTATGGCGGCGCTAATGACGGCCGACTCTGATGACACCGACCGTTTGGCGATTGAGATTGCTGAATGCCGTTCAATGGGAATTGAGGTCCTTGGCCCAGATGTAAATGAATCATTTAAGGATTTTGCGATTGTGCCGCATGAGAATAAAATTCGCTTTGGCCTTTTGGCGGTGAAAGCTGTTGGTGGAGGTGCGGTTGATGCAGTTTTGAATGCTCGAAAAGCTGATGGTAAATTTACTTCAATTTTAGATTTTGCAAAACGTGTTAACGCCCGCCAATTTAATAAAAAGGCCTGGGATTCATTAATTATGACTGGGGCTTTTGACCAATTTGGAACTCGCTCGGACTTACTTTTCAATCTTGAAAGAATTCAGGAATATGGTTCAAAATCTCAAAAAGAGGCACTTTCAGGCCAGACTGATTTATTCGGCTTTGCGGGTGCTGAAGATATGCGAGTTGAATCATCGATTGAATTAATTAATGCGCCGAAACAACACACTGACAAGGAGCGTCTAACTTGGGAGCGTGAGCTTTTGGGACTTTACGTCTCAGCGCATCCACTCGATAGATATGTTAAATATTTTGAAGAGCAAACTCAGCCACTTTCACAGGTTCAACCGAATACTGACGGTCAAAAAGCGACTATTGGTGGAATTGTGATTGATATTCGAACGATTATAACGAAATCTGGAACAAAAATGGCGTTTGTGAAGATGGAAGACAAAACTTCTGAAGGAGAGGTGATTATCTTCCCAAATCTTTATTCTGAAATTAGCGAAAAGCTTAAAATTGATACGGTTTTGAAAATTGAAGGAAAAATTTCTGCCCGCGACAGGGAGGGTAATTTGAAATCTGACGCTCAGATTATAGCGGAAACGGTTTCGATAATAACAGACGAGGAATTGGAAAATTATGAATCTACAGGCCGTAGAGCAGACGGTTTGAAGGCAAGAAAAGTCCCTCAAACTAAAACAGTTTCACAAAAAGTTTCAAATACGCAGAAAAAGGTATTTACCCCTAAAAATAATAGTAGTGCGGTTTTGAATAAGTCTTCAGAAAAACCAACATTAAATCCATCAAGATCAGCAGAAAACTATCAAGCCGAAAAAATACAAAGAGTTTTTGTACATATTAAAAATCCAAGTGATCATGAATCATTACTTTCAGTAAAGAAGATCTGTGGAAAATTCCCGGGTATGAGCGAGATAATTTTAGTTCTCGGAGAGGTTGAGAAATCCGCAATTCGAATGCCATTTAAAGTTGATTCAAATTCAGATTTGCCAAAAGAGCTAGTGAGATTACTGGGCGAAGAATGTGTTGTTCTTAAGGATTAAAATTAAAATAAAATCTCCAGTTAGATTCTGGAGATTTTTAATTGTTATAAATTATTATTTTTCGAAAGGCCTTGCAAGTTCAAGCTCTGGGTGAGCTTCCGCGATACGCATTAACTCATTATATTTCGCAACCCGATCAGTTCGTGAAAGTGAACCAGTTTTAATTTGTCCACAGCCCAATCCTACCGCTAAATGCGCAATTGTCACGTCTTCAGTTTCACCTGAGCGGTGGCTCATAACAGTATTATATCCATTATTTTGTGCTAATTTTACAGCTTCAATTGTTTCTGTCAAAGAACCAATCTGGTTTGGTTTGATAAGGATTGCGTTTGCAACACCTAAATCAATTGATTTTTTGAGGAGTTTTGAATTTGTAACCATCAGGTCGTCACCAACAAGCTGAATTTTTGAACCAAGTTTTTCGGTAAGAATTTTCCATCCATCCCAGTCGTTTTCAGCTAGGCCATCTTCAATCGAAACAAATGGATATTTCGAAGTTAGATTTTCGTAAAATTCGATCATTTCTTCGCTTGAGAGAACTGCATTGTTGGCTTTTAGATCGTATTTTTCTTCTTTATAGAATTCACTTGAAGCTGGGTCTGAAGCAAAAGCAATGTCTTTGCCGAGTTCATATCTGGCGTCTTTGATAGCTTCTGAAATTAATTGAAGTGGTTCTTCGTTGCCGTTTTGAACTTTTGGAGCATAGCCACCTTCATCACCAACAGTTGTTGGGTAATTTTTAGCTTTCAAAACTTTTGCTAAAGCGTGGAAGGTTTCTGCGCCCATCTGAACGGCTTCGAAAATAGTTTTTGCACCGACTGGCATGATCATATATTCTTGAATATCGGTTGCCCAGCCAGCATGTGCACCGCCATTCATCACATTCATCATTGGGAGTGGAAGATTTGGTGTTGAATTTGTTTTTTCAGAGATATATTGCCAAAGTTCTACACCTTTTGCATTTGCAACAGCTTTTGCAGTAGCAAGCGAAACTGCTAAAATTGCGTTTGCGCCAAGGTTTGATTTATTTTCTGTACCGTCAAGCTCAATCATGATTCTATCAATCGCTTCTTGATCCTCGGCATTTTTACCAATTAGGGCTTCACGAATTTGATTGTTTACAGCTGAAACTGCTTTTGTTACGGCTTTTCCACCGAAAGCTGAGCCGCCATCACGAAGTTCAAGAGCTTCACCTGAACCTGTCGACGCTCCGCTTGGAACTGCTGCTCGGCCAAAAGCTCCGTTTTCTAAA
>CALHCA010000116.1 GCA_937930585.1 uncultured bacterium | reverse complement strand
TTTCACGCTCACCTTGAAGCACATGAATTTCTACTTGCGACTGATTATCAGCATAAGTTGAGAAAACTTGTGATTTCGAAGTTGGCACAGTTGTGTTTCGATCAATCATTGGAGTTCGAACACCACCAGCAGTTTCAATTCCAAGCGTCAAAGGTGTAACGTCAAGAAGTAGCACATCTTTAACATCTCCAGCCAAAACACCACCTTGAATTGCAGCACCAACAGCCACAACTTCGTCAGGGTTAACACCTTGAGTTGGTTTTTTGCCAAAGATTTTTTCAACTTTTTCAACTACAGCTGGCATTCGAGTCATACCACCAACCATCACAACCTCGGCAATATCACTAGCTTTTAGATCTGCATCTTTTAGAGCTTTTTCAACAGGATCGGCCAATCGATCAATTAAATCAGCAACCAATTCTTCGAGTTTTGCTCGAGTTAGAGTGTATTCAAAGTGTTTTGGACCATCTTCATCAGCTGTTAAGAATGGTAAGTTTACTTCGTAAGATGTTGTCGAAGAAAGCTCTTTCTTAGCCTTTTCAGCTTCATCCTTCAAACGTTGCATTGCGGCAGAGTCATTTTTAAGATCAATTCCCTCTTCTTTTTTGAACTCATCAAGGAAGTGGTTGACAATGCGGTTATCAAAGTCTTCACCACCAAGGTGTGTATCGCCGTTTGTTGAAAGAACTTCGAAAACACCGTCCGCAATATCGAGAATCGAAACGTCGAATGTTCCACCACCAAGGTCGAAAACAGCAATTTTTTCATCTTTTTTACCATCCAAACCATAAGCAAGTGCGGCTGCAGTTGGCTCGTTAATAATTCGTTTTACTTCAAGACCAGCAATTTTACCAGCATCTTTAGTTGCTTGGCGTTGGCTGTCATCAAAGTAAGCTGGAACAGTAATCACGGCTTCGGTAACTTTTTCACCCAAGAAAGCTTCAGCATCTGCTTTAATTTTCGAAAGAATCATTGCTGAAACTTCTTCTGGCGTATATTCTTTGTCACCCATTTTTACAGCCACGCCACTACCTTTTTTCACAATCTCGTAAGGCATAATTCCAAGATCTTTTTGAATCTCATCATCAGAATATTTTCGGCCAATCAAACGCTTTACTCCGTAAATTGTATTTTTCGGATTTGTCACGCGTTGACGTTGCGCTACTTGTCCGACCAAGCGATCGCCTTTTTTGTTGATTGCCACAACTGATGGCGTAGTTCGATTTCCTTCTGCGTTTGTGATAACCTCAGGTTTTCCTGCAACCATATATGCAAAAGCACTGTTAGTTGTACCAAGGTCAATTCCAATAATTTTTCCCATTTTCTCCTTCTTTCTTAAATTTATCCGCTCGATAGCTCTCCTAGTCAATTTCGAATTTCTTAGCCTATTCGTATTTTTCAGAAAGCTTCTCGAAAGTTATTAACTATTCTATAAAGCGCGCCTCGCAATTCGTTTCACGCTTATATTTTGATTATACGCTTTTAGCACTCACAAGTCAAGAGTGCTAATGTTGTATTATTTACAATAATAAAAATAACTTAAGCAACCTTAAAATAGCCCTTTTTGAGCTATGTTAAAATAATTCGGCAAATTTTAAATCAAAACAACTTATTAAATTATTTAAACCCATTCAAATTCTTTAATTTTCTGAATAAAGTTTTCAGAATGAGATACTAAAACTTTAGCAGATTTTTGAGATATTTCTTTTATTTTAGAATCAGTGTAATATTCACCATCACATATAATTGCAAATCTATATTCATTCGAATTGTAGTCCACAGTTTGCTCTGCAAAACTCATTAAATCATTAGCTTGGTTATCTTGCGCACCACCAGTATCTTTTGTGTATTTATGAGTTGCAAAAATAATAACGCCATTTACTAGCTCGATTCTAAAATCAATAGATTTTATCCCGGCTTTTTGATATTTCGTGAAGTTGTCCGTATAATCAAGTCTCCCCTTAACTATAGACCAAGAGCCTTTCCCTCTTTTAGGAAGTATCTTAACACTTTTAACTTCAGGAAAATTACTTAAAAACTCTTTAGCTATTTCTTCTGTTAAATTCTGCTTACTAGGATCTTTTGCGAAAAAAGTTGGAACTGTTTTAGTTGACTCAAAATCCTTAATTATATCTTCTTCCGTCAAAATTCCTTCCCATCTCATAGAATGGTTATGTATTTTCGTGTATAAATCATTATCTAGCACAACACCATTTTTAATTTGCCCCTTCACTAAATTAAGATTTGTTTTTCTTCTTTTTAGAAATACGCCTTGATAATCAATTCTATTCATTAGAAATCTCCTCAATAGCTTTATTTATAATTAGTCTAATTGTCTTAAAATCTATCCTTCTTCTATATCTACCATCCTTACGCAGCCCCTTAAAACTAGTCATAAAGACGTCTTGAGTATTCGATCTATATTCATGTAAGATTTTATTAGCTCTTTCTATAATAGATACTGAATCTATATTAGAATCCACAGATATTCTTGTTAATGAACGTGAGCTATGCTTAATCTTATTAGGATCTATATTATCACCTAATACGAACATTATATCCGGGTTTAGACTATCTATAGCTCGAACTCCTATTTTCCCTTCAGGATCATTGAACTTCATCCTCGTATTATTTTTCGATTGTATTTTATATCTTTCCAATTCAGAATTAAAACCTATAAAGCTATTCATAGACCAAATTTCATAATCACTAGTGACCTCTGGGGAGAATAGAGCGAGACAAACAGGACAATCGGTATCCTCAAACATTATTGTTGTTAATGATATTACTATTTCAAGTCTATCTTTTAAATCTCTTGAAGTTATAAAACTTTCTGGAATTATAGCAGCAACATAGTTGAAATGTTTTAACATCTCCGATAACGCAAACTTGTATAGATCGTCATATTTATTTTCTGGATACCAAAAAAGGTTCCTTCTCTTAGCCGAACTCTTGCCTAAATATGGTGGATTAGTTATAGCAATATGTCCATCAGGCATGTCAAGTATTGTATCTTTTTCGATAATATCATCTGATTGTGGTAGTATGTCATAAAGCTTCCACTCTTTCTCACCAAAAATATCCTCTATGTGTGAAACTATCAATTTAGAGCCAGCAAAAGGTTCTACTATATAGTTATTGTCTTTTATTTTTTCAAACCAGTTAACAAAAGGTATTATTTCAAAAGGATTGGTAACTGTAAAAAACTGACCAAATTCTCGTTTATTTTTTCCATTTACCTCTTCCCTCTTCTCTTTCACGCACCCATGATATCAAAAAAAAAAAACGCGTCAAGACCTTTTATTAAAAGTTTTCAATTTTATATTAATAGATGCACTATCAAAAAAAATAAAGCCCACAGGTTTGTAGGCTTTTTAATCAAACTTCAAGTAATTCCAATTCTCTATCTCTGGCGCGTCTACTGAGTTTTTTCGCGCAAAGCGTAAAGCATCATCTTGGCGTTTTTGATATTCTCTTGCAAGTTTTTCAAAATATTCGTCACCTTTATCAACCGAATTTAAGGCTCTCATTACAATATCGTATCGCGATACTCTATTTCTCGCAAGCATATCAAACGGCGTAGTTGTTGAACCTTTTTCTTCGTATCCGTTAATTTGAATTCTCGATGGATTTTCATAATCAAATAAAATTGATTTCAGAGTTTTAGCATAACCATGAAAAGCAAATACAACTGGCTTATCTTTTGTAAAAATCTTCACAAAATCGCTTTTCGAAAGTGTATTTTCGAAAGTTCCAATTCCTTCACCACATAGCGCCTGAATATAAACTAAACGAATTTTAATTTGCGGTGCATCATGAAGCAAAACCTGAAATGCTGCAACTGTTTCTTTAAAAACATAATCACCGCTTGCCGCCAAAATTAAATCTGGCTCATCATCTTCTGAAATTGAGTCCCAGTCTGTAATTTCCTGATTTTTCCAACTATCAAAAACAAATATTCCGCCATTTTCAAGCTGTTTTTGCGCACTTTCGAGAGAAAAATATCTTGGTTCTGAGGTTTTCCCTACAACCAAAACGTTAATATTATTTCGGGATTTTAGCATTTTCGAAATCGCTACGACCGCCGAATTATCATCTGCTGGTAAAAAAATCTGCCCAATTCCATTTTCACGGCGCAAAACTTCATCAATAAAACTCGGATTTTGGTGCGAAAATCCATTGTGGTCTTGCCGCCAACCAGTTGAAGTTAAAATATAGTTGAAACTTGCTAGATCACCTCGCCATTTTACTTCTTTAGATTGAGCCAAGAACTTCGCATATTGATCCATCATTGAAGAAATAATCGGTGCGAAGGCTTCATAAGAAGTTAAAACTCCGTGTCGCCCCGTTAAAATATAGCCTTGCAAAAGCCCCTGCAAAGAATGCTCGCTCAAGATTTCCGTAACGCGGCCGTTTTTCGATAAATCTTTTTCCCATGGCTTAATTTCTCGCTGCCAAGAACGTGAAGTTGCCTCAAAAATAGCATCTAATTTATTTGAATAAGTTTCATCAGGGCTAAAGAAGCGGAAATTCTCTGGATTTTTTTCGAAAACTTCTTTCAAAAAATCACCAATTGCATTCATCGCTAGTGATTTTTCGCCTACTCTTTCATGAATTTCTGGTAATTTTAATTCTTTAAAATTTAAATTTGCATCTACGAAACAATTTTGACCAATTCTGCTTGATTTTTCTGGTAAAAAATCATTAAGCCAAGGTTTGAATTCACCTTTTTCAAAATCAAAAAGCTCTTCAAATTTATAAGATTTTAACCAATCTTCGAGTTTTTTGAGCTCTTTTTCATCACTCTTAGCATTTAAAAGTGGAACTTGATGAGCGAGTGAGTTCCCTTCGATTTTTTCACCATTATTTTCAGCAACACCAGAGCTTCCTTTCTTACTCCGCATAATAATCATCGGCAGCCGCACAAAACCGTTTTTTCGGCCAAATTTTATTCGCGAGATATCTCGAAAAGCATCTGAAAAAACTTTCGAAAGCTCTAAATCAAAATCTTCAGCAGAATATTCATCAACGATTTTTGGCTCCCAACCCGCTCCGTGGAAAAATTGAATCAATTCAAAATCACTCATCGAGCCAAAAATTGTCGGACCAGAAATTTTATATCCATTCAAATGCAAAACAGGTAAAACTACTCCATTTTCAACTGGATTTATCAGTTTATTCAAATGCCAAGCTGCGGCAATTGGGCCAGTTTCAGCCTCGCCATCGCCAATTAAAGTAGTCATTACAAGATTTGGGTTATCTAAAACTGCCCCAAAAGCAGTCGAGAGCGAATAGCCAAGCTCACCGCCTTCAAGAATTACGCCTGGCGTAAAAGGGCTTGCATGCGACGGAAAACCGCCTGGCCAAGAAAAGTTTTTTGAAATATAAGCAATACCTTGCGAATTTCGAACCGCATTCTTATCGATATTCGAAAGAGTTTCTTCAAGAAAAAGATTTGCTTGAAGCGCCGGAAAAGCATGGCCAGGCCCAAGCATAAATGCTGTTTTTAGGCCACTTTTAGCAAAATCAAGTTGTTTTTGAATATTCAAAAGATGAGCATAAACATGATTTACACCAGGGCAACTTCCCCAGTGGCCAAGAAGGCGTGATTTGATATCATTAAATTTCAGCTCTCGCTCTAATAAAAAATTATCTTGCAAAAAAATTTGCGAAACAGTCAAATAATTCGCCGCACGAATAAACTTTTTAATATTTCCAAGATTTTGCCCACTATTCATACATTATATTTTATCATAT
>CALHCA010000115.1 GCA_937930585.1 uncultured bacterium | reverse complement strand
GAAAACCTGGTGTCCTAACCGTTAGACGATAAGACCATTGAGCTGAGCTTTGGGGTGATAAAGCAACAACTCATCTTAATTATAGCAAACTTTAAAAAATAATGCAACCCCTTTTTAAATAAAAATAAAAGTGGTATAATATATAAGTATGGAAAATAATGTTTACAAACGAACAAAGATTTTGGCTACGATCGGCCCAGCAAGCGATAGCCCTGAAATGATCGAAAAACTTATTAACGCGGGAATTAATGGAGCTCGATTGAACTTCTCACATGGTTCATACGAAGAACACGCTGCAAAAATTAAAGCAGTTCGTGAAATTAGCAAAAAGCTTGGTCGTGAAATTGCGATTTTGCAAGATTTACAAGGTCCAAAGATTCGTCTTGGAGATATCGTAGATAATCGTTTTGAAGTTAATGAAGGCGATGAATTAGTTCTTGACTATGCGATTCAGCAGCATGATGGCTCAGCCAATTTGCCAGTTCAATATAACTTGGCTGAAAAGGTTAAAGTTGGTGAGCCTGTTTATATCTTTGACGGTAAGGTTCGAACAGAAGTTATCGAAGTTCCTTCAAATACTGCAATTAAATTGCGAGTTTTGAATAAAGGAACTTTGATGAGCCGAAAAGGCCTAAACTTGCCAGATACAGACTTTGGCGGTGACGTTATTACTGAAAAAGACATGCGGGATCTTGAATTCGGTGCAACTCAAGATATTGATTACGTAGCAATGAGCTTTGTGCAAACTGCTGAAGATATTGAGAATGTTCGTCAGCTTCTTGTTAGTCATAATAGCGAAGCACAAGTTATTGCGAAAATTGAAACTAAAAAAGCTGTTTCTGATGAAGAGCTTGAAAAAATTGTTCTTGCTGCTGATGGTGTAATGATCGCTCGTGGTGACATGGCTTATGAAGTTGCTCCAGAAGTTGTGCCAATTATCCAGCGAAAAGCTGTTGCTCTTTGTCGAAAGCATGGAAAAATTTCAATTGTTGCAACTCAAACAATGGGTTCAATGGTTGATAATCCACAACCTTCTCGTGCAGAAGTTTCTGACGTTGCTAACGCTGTAATTCAAGGTGCTGATGTTGTAATGCTTTCAGATGAGTCTGCGACTGGTAAATACCCAGAAGAAACTGTAAAAGCGATGCGTGATGTTATTATGTATACTCAAGAACACGCAGCAGTTTCGCCAATTGATGATATTGTTGAGCGCGGTGAAGATGAAGCTTTAAATGCAATTTCTCTTGCTGCAGTTGAGCTTGCAGAGCAAATTAATGCCGATGCTTTAATTGTTGAAACTAAGTCTGGACAAACTGCTGCAACTGCTGCTGCAAACCGCCCAGCACTTCCAATTTATGCTGTAACAAGCTCAAATCGTGTTGCTCAACAACTTGGTTTGAATTATGCAACCCGAAGCTTCATCCGCCCAGATGGTGAATTTGCTGGTCTTGAACTCGCAAAAGAACTAAAAGCTAATGGAACATTTGGTAATAAAGAGAAAGTAACAGTTGTTATTGTTTCTGGCCGTCAACCTGGATTAGTTGGTGGAACCGATACAATTCGCGTTCGAACAATCTAATTTTATAAAATAAATAAGATAAGCGTTTCGAATAAGGGACGCTTATCTTATTTATATTACTCAAATAAAATTAGCCGATCTTTCGAAAGGCTAATTTTAGGTTTTATTGTGTAATTATTGTTCCGAGATTTTTTGAAATTGCATCCTGAGCGTTTTCGAGGCTTGTGATGACTGCTTTTCCGCCAGTTTTTGCGAATTTTAGTGAAGCTTGGACCTTTGGTAGCATTGAACCTGCGCCGAATTGGTCTTCTTTAATATATTTCTCTGCTTCTTCTGCTGAAATTACACCTAAAGCTTGTTGATTTTCTTTTCCATAATTAATCATTGCGTTATCAACACCGGTTAAAATTAATAGTGTGTCGGCGTTAATTTTTTCAGCTAAAAGTTCTGCGGCAAAGTCTTTATCGATCACGGCATCAACTCCTTCGAAAGAATTCTCTCCATTTGAAACTACTGGAATTCCACCGCCACCGGCCGCTATAACAATTGCACCAGTTTTCATAAAGTCAATAATCGCATCACTTTCAAGGATATGGATTGGTTTTGGTGAAGGAACAACTCGCCGCCATCCGCGCCCAGAATCTTCTTTAACAACGTAGCCTTTTTCGGCTGCAACCTTTTGAGCTTCTTCTTCGGAATAGAATGGACCAATTGGCTTGGTTGGGTTTTTGAAAGCTTGGTCGTCTTTCGAAACTTCAACTTGAGTAACAATGGTTATAGCATTTTTCGAAATTCTGTTTTTCGAAAGTTCTTCTTTTAAGGCTTTCTGGATCCAATAACCAATCATTCCCTGAGTCATTCCCACGCTAACATGAAGGGGCATTGCAGGGGTTGAAGGTGAATTTCCAGCTTCTTCATGAAGGACTAGATTTCCAACCTGTGGGCCATTCCCATGGACAATCACTAACTCATGACCATCTTTAATGAGAGGAATAAGCTTTTGAACTGTTTCTTTTGCAACTTCTTCTTGAATCTGTGCGGTCAATTCACCATTTTTTTGTAAAGCATTGCCACCGAGTGCAACAACGATTTTTGACATTTATTTTTCCTTTTTGTTTTTAATTTAATAATATAGATAAATTATAGCATAAGTTTTTTAGAAAGTCAATATTGTTTTATAACAAAAAAGACACAACTGGTTAAAGTTATGTCTGTGACAATCTCGTATTGGTCGGGGTGAAAGGACTCGAACCTTCGAC
>CALHCA010000114.1 GCA_937930585.1 uncultured bacterium | reverse complement strand
AATATCGAAGATGAGGGTGAAGACACGCGCAAACGCTTGATGTTTGTAGCAATGACGCGCGCAAAAATTCAACTTTATCTTACAAACCACAACAGCGATTTAACTGGAAAAACCAAAAAAACACTGTCATTTTTAGATGAGCGAGAAGAAGACGGAATTTTGAAATCAAAAATTCTGCCCGAGAAGTGGCAAGAAATTTCAAAAATCCAAAGAGAGTCACTCGAAGCTGATGAGATTGAAACAAACTGGCACGAATTTTACACCATAAAAAATGAAGAAATGCGAGAACTCTTAAAACTAAAAGTTAAAAACTACAAATTAAGCCCAACGGATTTAAACTCCTATACAAGTCTTGAATATAAAGGTCCGCAATCCTTTTTCGAAAACAAAATCTTATGTTTTCCCGAAGCCTATGGCCCAACTCTAACACTTGGAAATATCGTTCATGAAGGTTTTAATTATATCCAAGACGAAATTAATTCTGGTAGAACGCCAAGTATTGACAATATCAAAAAATATGCTATTGAAAGATTTTCGAAACATCCGCTCTCAAAAAAAGATAAAGAAGAAATTTTAGAAAGATTTAATCAAATTTTTGAAAACTTTTTCGAGAATAATTTAGATGAATTTAAACCTGGAAATATAGCTGAAAAAAACTTTAGCGGTGTTGGCGTAACGGTTGGAGATGCGGTTCTAACTGGAAAAATTGATCTAATTCGAATAGACCGCGAAAATAAAAAAATTACAGTTGTTGATTATAAGACTGGCTCAATTCCTTTTGATGCTAAAACCAATAAGTTCAATACAAATTCAACAAAAATTCACGAATATACGCAACAGCTATATTTTTATAAAATTTTGATTGAAAATACACCAGAATTTTCGGGCTATACGGTTGAAAAGGGGATTTTGGAGTTTATCGAGCCAGATAAATACACCGAAAAAACTTATAATTTTGAAGTGATCTTTGAGCCTGCAGAAGAAGAGCGATTGAAGAATCTAATTCAAGCCGTTTGGGCTAAAATTAAATCATTTGATTTTGAATTGGATGAAGAAAAATATTCGAAAGATATAAAAGGAACACGAGCCTTTGAGGCAGATTTAATTAAAGCTTTCAAGGATTTAAACAACCAATGAGTAAAGATTTTTTCGAAAAAGACTATCTTTTAACCCGTGTTGATTTTGATAGAAATCAAAGACCACGTTGGAAGTTAGTAGATTTAGATTCTGGTGAGATTTTGAGCTTCTCGCCAGAATTCGAAGAACCAATTTCATTAGAAATTAACCTTTCAAAGCGATTTTGTATTGGTTGGCACAGTTTAGAAACGGGAGAAGATTTTGTCTGTCCAGAAAATTATGAACTTGACAAAAAATATGAACAATGTCAAAATTGCCAAAAGAGGACTGGCTTTAATCCAGC
>CALHCA010000113.1 GCA_937930585.1 uncultured bacterium | reverse complement strand
GAAGGTATTTTCCATATTCATCAAGAACGTGAAAAACTGGAATTCCATATTTTTTGCCAAAGTTGAAGTCTTCTTCACCATAAGCTGGTGCGGAGTGAACAATTCCCGTTCCGCTCTCAAGAGAAACATAATCTGCACCCCAGACTTTATAAGCGTTCTCTTCACCTTCGCCAGAATATTTTGAATCTTCGAAAAGTGGTTCGTAACTCAAACCAACCAATTCCGCGCCATCGATCAAATTAACAATTTCGAAAGGAATCGGTTGCTTTTTCTCGTCAACAAAAACTTTTTCGAGTAAATCTTTTGCTAGAATAAAGAATTCATCACCAACTTTAACTTTTGCGTAAGTAATTTCAGGGTTAACGAATAGCCCCATATTGGCCGGCAAAGTCCAAGGAGTCGTTGTCCAGGCAAGCATTGCAGTTTTATCTTTTGAGCCTTCTGCATCTTCGAAATCTTTCAACCAGAATTTCACAAAAACACTTGGGTCGGTTACGGTTTTATATGCGTCGTTATCCATTGTGACTTCACTTTTCGAAAGTGGAGTTGCCCACGCCGTGTCATACATCAAAACGCGTTCGCCTTCGTAAATTTTACCCTTTTCATAAAGAGTTTTAAACGCCCACCAAACGCTTTCCATAAAATCTTTATCCATCGTTTTGTAGGCATTTTTAAATTCAACCCAGCGGCCAATGCGGTCAATCGTATTTTCCCAAAGAGCGGCATTAGAAACCATACTTTCGCGCGCGGTCGTGATATATTCGGCGAGCGAAATTTTTTCACCAACTTCGTGTCGAGAAGTGATACCGAGCTTTTTCTCGACAAAGTTTTCAGCTGGCAAACCGTGCGTATCCCAACCCCAACGGCGTTCAACTCTTTTGCCGAGCATCGTTTGGTAGCGCGGAACAGCATCTTTTACAATTGAGCTAAGAAGTGTTCCGTGGTGTGGCACACCAGTAATGAATGGAGGGCCATCATAAAACACAAAAGTGTTATCCTCGCTACGGTTTTCGATTGATTGCTCGAAAGTTTTTTCTGCTTTCCACCGTGCCAAAACATCAGCTTCATATTCTTTTGCTCGTCTTCTTGAATTTGCTTGAAATTTCATTTTTCCTCCTATGAATTTACTTTATAACTTAGTCTCATCATTTCTTTTGCAGTCTCTAAATGATTGATATTATTTATTTTCATTTGATAACAACCAGTAGCCCAATGACCTTTCGCTGAGACATCTTCAATATCGGAATATTTTTTTGGATCAAAGTCAGAACGTTCAATATTAAGATTCAAATCTAAAGAGTTTTTCTTAACAACAATACTAAAAATATTTTTCTTTCTCATTTTGAAAGCCAAATACATCTTCTTTACCTCTGGTTGAATTTCTGGGCTAATATTCTCAGCAAAATCTTTGAGCTCCCAGTAAAATTCTTGAATAAAATCTGAACCTTTTGAAACCAACTCATCTTCGCTGTAGTGGATGATTTCCTTAAGCACGGTTTTCTCATCTTTACTATTATTTGTTATATTCACTCGGCTCTTTTGATCTCTTCCCTTTTTCATACCCTTTTGCAAGTACTCTACTATATCGCCATATTTTCTAAACTCATATAGTTCAACTGGAAAATTTTCTGTAGTATATTCGCTTGCTCTAAGCTGATATTCGGTAAATTTTGGAGAGATAAGGATTACACGCGATTGAGACCAATCAATTTCTGGTATGCCTCCTCCATTTTTCTCAATAAATTTTAAAATAAAAGCTTCTTTATTTTTCAGCATTAATGATAAGTAAGCAAGACCCTGATCTGCAACAGAATCACTTTTAATTTTTTTGTATTCAATGATTACAAAACTATTACTCTCATCATCAAACGCCAAAGTATCTATCCGTAGATTATCAACAGCAAATTCTGTTTCTATAAATCTTAGGCCAAAAACCTCTTCAAGGTTATCTTCAGTCATTTTCTGAATATCTTTCTCAAGATATTTTTGAGAAACATTCTCCTGTTTGATAACTGTTAATTTTTTATTATTCAATCTATAAAGCATGCTCTTACCCTTCCCTAAATTAAAAATCACCTCTTTTAGATTCGAGAACCAAGCAAGCTCGGCGATACCATCTCGATTCCAAAAGAAGTGATTCTTTTAGCTCTTAATTTTAGCTTTTACGGAGCTTTCCCGCCCAGTTCTAATCAGTTTTTGAAACCTTTCTTCTGGGAGCTTCGCGGTTGATAGCCGCTCATTTATCAAAATAAAACGCTTTTATAAGCTTATTTTATCAAAATTTAAAGATATTTTCAAGCTTTTAGGTGTTTTATTTATTAATTAAACTACTACTTTTTAAAATTATAGCTCCCAGATAACTTAGAATATAATGCAATCCTTACTTAAGAGACTACACCTAAAAAAATCGGCACAAAAAAACACACAAAGCCTCAAACTTAGCGTGCATAATATGCAACTTCATCAAAAAGTGGAAGCGGTTTGCCTCGCCACTGTTGTAACAAGCGTCCTTCATCTGTGATTGCTAAAATTGTTGGATACTCAACCACATCATAAGCTCGCAAGAAAAACTCATTTTTACCAGAATCAGGATCCATAACTTCAATTTTTAAGCCCGTTCGCCTTTCGAAATCTTCAATATACTCTCGAACTTCGCGGCCATGATCGCTATAATCTTTATAGACTACTACAATTCTCATTTTTGCCTCTAACTTTTGCTAAAATATCTTCGAAATCCTCAACTGTTTCAAAACCATTAAACACACTTGCAAAACGAATATATGCAACTTTATTCATCTTAAACAAAACCGAAAGAACTGTCTCGCCAATCTGGTGCGAAGAAACTTTACTCGATTTTCGAAGAAGCTCATTTTCAACACTATTAATAATTTCTTCAACTTGAAGATCAGAAACAAACTTACCAATTGAGCGAATAATTGAGCTTTTAAGCTTTTCGCGGCTAAAATCTTCACGACCGCCATGCGACTTCATTACGACAATTCGTGGCTTTTCGATTCGCTCATAAGTAGTGAAGCGAGTGCCATCTGGTGCGACTCGGCGACGACGCACAGACTGACCGTCGACCGACATTCTACTTTCCAAAACTTTTGTTTCGTCAAGTTTAAATTCCATTAATCTTCCTTTTTATTACGTTTTCGACGTCGCAAAAATGCAGGAATATCGCTTTCATCATTTTCTTCTTCATCTTGCGCCCAGATATTTTTAGTTTCAATATCACTAGTAAAATCTTCAGCTGAAGTTTTTTCTTCGTTATTTAATTCCATATTAATTGCGTTCGAAATTGTCTGGTTGATTTCTTGAGATTCAGTATGTTCATCTTCAAGATTAAAAGTTTTCGAAACAGCACTTTCGAGCGAATTTGCCACAGGTTTATTATATTCGCGATCAAAACCAGTCGCAACAACCGTAATAATCAATTCATCTTCAAGCTCAGGCTTAAGCGTTGCGCCAAAAATAATATTCGCATCTGGAGCAACAGCACCAGTAATAATCTCAGCAGCTTCTTGAATCTCACTCATACTCATGTCGTAACCACCAGCAACATTAAACAGAACACCACGCGCACCATCAATAGAAACCTCAATCATTGGACTTTCGATAGCCTGTTCGGCAGCCTTTTGAGCGCGGTTATCACCACTCGCACGACCAATTCCCATTAAAGCAGAACCAGCATTGCTCATAATTGACTTAACATCTGCGAAGTCAAGATTAATTAAGCCATGTTCAGTAATAAGTTCAGAAATTCCCTGAACACCTTGTCGAAGAACATCGTCAGCAATTTTAAAAGTTTCAAGAAGTGGTAAATTCCTGTCAACAGTCTGAAGAAGATGATCATTTGGAATTGTTATTAAAGTGTCGACTGCAGCAGCGAGCTTTTCAATCGCCCAATCAGCATTAGTTTTACGTTTTGCACCTTCAAAAGTAAACGGACGCGTTGCAACACCGATAACTAAAATTCCCATCTCACGAGCAATCTCAGCTACAACATGACCAGCACCAGAACCAGTTCCACCACCAGCACCGATAGCAATAAATACCATATCAGTGCCATCAAGAGCCTCACGAATTTCCTCTCGAGATTCAAGAGCGGCACTCTCACCAACAATTGGGTCAGCACCAGCGCCTAAACCATTTGTAGTTTCACGACCAAGGTGGATTTTCTTGTCGGCCTTTGATTTATATAAAGCTTGAGCATCTGTATTGATTGCGATAAACTCAATGTTACTCAAGCCAACATCTTTCATTCGATTAACAGCACTTCCACCGGCACCACCGATACCTACAACTTTAATTTTAGCAAAAGTTTGAACTTCATTTGGCATAATTTCTGGCATTTCTTCTCCTTAATCTACTCCCATTATATCACTTTATTGTTTTTTCTTGAAGAATTTCGCAAAAAATCCAATTTTTGCTGTCTCTTCATCTCTATAACTATTATATCTCGAAGTATTATCACGCATTTCAATCAATAAACCGACTGCAGCAGAATACTCAAGCATCTTAACCTTTTCAGAAACTGTATTATCAATTCCATTTTTACTAATCTGTACTGCAAGCTGAAGATATTTTTTTGCAAATGTATCAATTCCTTTAAGAGCTGCTCCGCCCCCAGTTAGTATAGCACCGCCAGGTAATTGATTCTCAAAGCCAGACTTTCGAAGAACCTTTTGAACTTCATCGAAAATTTCTTCAACTCTTGCCTCAATAATTTCATCAATTTCTTGCGTATTAAAGCGGTGATGCTCGTGACCATGTTTTACAACAATATCGCTGCTATCTTCTCTTTTGAAAGCAAAACCATGCTTAATTTTAATTTCTTCAGCAACTTCTGGATAAACTTTTAGCCCGATCGCAAGGTCGTTAGTAATATTTATTCCTCCGAGCGGAATATTTTCAATGAATTGTAAATTGCCGTCTTCGAAAACCACAACACCGGTCGTTGAAGCTCCCAAATCGATGACAACAACGCCATTTTCTTTTTGGTTTTCAGTTAGTACAGCCTGAGCCGAAGCTACTGCACTTGGAATATATAAATTCGAAGAAATATCAAGTCGTTCTAAAATATTTTCAGCATTTTCAACCTGTAGTCTTGGTGCAGAAATTGCATTTCCATAAACCTCAAGCCGCGTTCCAGACATTTCGAAAGGATCAGCAATCCCCTCTTGATTATCAACATTATAATAGTAAGGTATAAACTTCAAGATTTCTCGATTTTCTGGGATTTTGCCAATCATTGCAACATCTTCAACTCGGTTAATATCTTCATCATCAACTAAGCCTTTTTCTGAGTTAACCGCGACCATTCCATCTACTTTTGTGCTTAGAATTTGCACACCGTTAATGCTCACAGCCGCTCTTTCTGCTTTATAGCCACTCATTCGCTCAGCTTCAGCAAGAGCTTTATCTATTGCACGATAAACATTTTCTGGATGTGTAATAACACCTTTTTTAAGCCCAGAATTTTCAGCCGATCCGAGTCCTAAAATATTTGGTGAGCCATCTCTATCAAAGTTCGCAATAAGCACGCGAACCTTGCTTGTTCCAATATCTATTCCTACCGCATATCGAGAATTCTCATTCATAGTTCTATTATACCGTTAATGCTAATTTTTAGCAAGAGTAAAAATAATAAAACCAACAAAAATTTATATTTTTATTTCAAAGCAGAATATAAAAATAAAAAAGCACCCTCGCAGTAGATGGGTGTTTTTTAAAAAAAAAATAATTTCTGGTGCTGGGAGAAAGATTCGAACTTTCGAAGGCATCTGCCGACAGATTTACAGTCTGTTGTGTTTGACCGCTTCACTATCCCAGCATTCAACTCTTGTATTAAAAAATACTTGGAGCCACCTTTCGGATTCGAACCGAAGGCCTGCTGTTTACAAAACAGCTGCTCTAACCAGCTGAGCTAAGGTGGCACAACCAAGTATATTAATAATTATACACGAGCCTTTTCAAAATTGCAAGCACTTTTTTGATTATTTTTCTAAAATCTCAATCGTCGAATCTACAATCTGAAAATCTGGTAAAAAATGGGAGATTTTTTTGCGAATCTCAGTAGCTCTTGAAATATCGCTCACGAAAATTCTTGCCGTAAAAATATGTTCCGCTCCGTCAAGGCTCCAAAAATGAATATTTTCAATTTTTAAAACACCTTCAACTGCTAAGATTTGCTTTTTAATTTTATTTAATTTTTTTATACTTGGTACGCGTTGAGTTAAAATTTTCAAAACTCCCCAAGCATTCGAAATCGCGCCCCAAGAAATAAATAATAAAATGCATAAACTTGCCACACGATCGAGTATATGAAGTCCTGAAAATGAAATTAAAACAGAGGTGACGAATGTTAAAATCCAACCAAGCAGGTCCTCAATTAAGTGAAGCGAAACCGTTCGGTCAAGAATATTTTTTGAACCATATAAGCGTGCTGCAGCGAATAAATTCACTAAAATCCCCACAATTGAAACAATCATTAACCCTGGAACATTCACATATGGGTGAACATGCGGAAAAGTAAATTCATAATATACAGAAATCGCCATTGTGTATGAAAGCCATAAAATCACACCAGCATTTAAAAGAGCTCCGAGTGCCGCAAATCGTTTATAACCATAGCTCATTGCGGAAGTTGGTTTTTTCTTGCTTAGTTTATTTAAAATTAATGTAATCGTAAGCAGGATCGCATCGCCCAAGTCATGAACTGCATCAGCCGAAATTGCCGCCGAACTAAAAAGTGTGCCAAAGAAAAATTCCGCAATCGAAAAACCCAAATTTAAACCAATAGCCAGCGGAAGATTACTTGATTTTTTATGATTGTGTGCCATTCCAAAATGAGCGTGCACTTGTTTGCAAG
>CALHCA010000112.1 GCA_937930585.1 uncultured bacterium | reverse complement strand
TTTAACTTTTCTTTGATTCTCACTTAAACTTTCAAAAATTAGCTTTAAATGTTTTTTTGGTAGAATTTCAGCTAAATCACCAGCCCATTCAATCACCGTTACATTTTTTGGATTATTTAAATTTTCAGTAAGCTCCATTTCCATAATTCCATAATCATTTAATCTGTAAAAATCATAATGTGAAAGTGTTAGCTTCTTACCTTTATAAACTCTTGATATCGTGAAGGTTGGGCTTTGAATTACTTCAGAAATACCCAAACCTTTCGCCAAACCTTTTGTAAAAGTAGTTTTTCCAGCACCAACATCACCAATAAGTTCCAGAACCATCCCTTCAGAAATCTGCCTACCAATCTCTTTACCAAAAGCAATCATTTCATCTGTTGAATTTATTTCTTCTTCGAAATTCATAATAATATAATTATATCACGTTTCAGGATTCATTCAAAATATCAAGTATTTTATCCTTTCGAAGCCTAAAATTAAGCAAAATAACTGCCAGAATCAAGCAAAAATAGCAAATTAGCATTTCACTGAAGCCAAAGCTAATTTCTAACTGTGCTCCTTTGATTTTTGAAAATTCACCAATTATAAAAATTGAATATTTTAAAATTAATTCTGCTATAAAGCCAAAAAAATGAGCAATTGGTGGGAATATTGCAAAAATTCCCGTTAAAAAAGTTGCAAGCATTGCACTTGGCACAAACGGCAAAACTAACATATTTGCAAATATTGATATTACGCTAACTGCACCAAAAGTGAAAATTATCAGTGGAAGTGTTGTAATTTGAGCACTAAAAGTTTCGAAAAATAGTTTTAAAGCAGAATTTAGCTTTTCTGGTTTTTCAAAAAATATTTTCTGTAATAGCGGCGAAAGAATCAGAACACCAAAAAATGAAGTAAATGACAATTGCCAGCCTAAATTAAGAAGGTTTGAAGGTTCGAAAATTAAAGTTATCGCTGCCACAAAAGTTAGAAGAAAATATGCGTGAGTTTTTCTACCAAAATACCATAAAATTAAACCAAAAACTGCAACAATCCCCGCACGAATCATCGATGGCGTAAATCCAACCACGAAAACAAATCCTAAAACTAGTAAAATTGCCACAAATAAAGCTATCTTTCTTGAAATTTTATTAAAAACTCGCTGGGCTGTCATCACCAAAACAGTTAAATTATATCCACTCGCAACCACAATGTGCGTTAAAGCTGTAATCGTTAAAGCTTTAGAGATCTCCTCCGGCAAAGAATTTTTCTGGCCTAAAAGATAGCCGAGCCCCAAATCAACCTCTGGTGAAGGAATGAATTTTCGAACTCCTTCAGCGAAAGAATCTCGCATATCGCGGATAAAATCACTCTTTGGGCTAATTTTTATAAGTATTCCTCGGTGAATTGAAATCGCAAAATCACCAAAACCTTCAGAAATTTTTCCCTTTACTAAAATCTCGTCACTCCTACGAACTTTTTGATTTGTTTTTAAGCTAATAAAAGCCTTTCCATTAAATTGTTCATTCGAAATTCCTATAACTTTTGCACGAATTTTTAAGCTTCCATCTTCCTTAAGATCTGGATCTTCAAGAACAGTAGCTCGAACAGTTACATCTTTTTTAATATTTTGTGCGATCTTTAAATTTTCGAAATTATAAACTGAGCCTCGCCACAAAGAAAGCAAAATTACAGGAATTAAGGCTAAAATTA
>CALHCA010000111.1 GCA_937930585.1 uncultured bacterium | reverse complement strand
AAAACAATTATATGTTATGAAAAAGTTATTTGGAAATAGAAAAAAATAAAAAATTACTGCACCTCCAATCTTGGATTTTAGGTGCAGTTTCTGGCGGTGAAAAATCACAAATTCAAGAATTGAATCAGGAATTTTCTAAAATATTCGAAAAATAATCGCTCTGCAGCGGTTATTTTTTATACTTAAAATATGTTATAATAGTTTTATATGGATTTTGATGAATTTGAAGAGTTGTTAAATTTTGAAATAAAAAAACCTCAACCACACGAGGTGATTTATAGCGTCTCAGATTTTATTGCAACTAGTAATGATATTTTCGAAAAGAGTTTTCCGAGTGTTCTGATTGAAGGTGAAATTTCAAGCTTTAAGGTAAATCACAACAAGTTCGTTTTTTTTGATTTGAAAGATGAAGACTCAGTTCTTGGCTGTTTTATGACGGTTTGGCAAATGCGATTTCCTCTCGAAGATGGAATGAAAGTTGTTGTGCAAGCAAAGCCAAAACTTACAAATTGGGGAAAATTCAGCCTAACAATTGAGAAAATCATACCAAAAGGTGAAGGAAGTCTCAAAAAATCTTTCGAAATTTTAAAGGAAAAGTTAACAAAAGAGGGCTTATTTGATGAAAGCCGCAAACGTGAAATTCCGCGAAATCCTCAAAAAATTGCAGTGATTTCAAGTGTTCAAGCGGCGGGTTATGCTGACTTTATTAAGATTATTAACGAGCGTTGGGGTGGGTTAGAAATTACTGTTGCACATACGCAGGTGCAGGGAATTTCTGCGAGCGACCAGATTATTCGAGCAATTGATTTTTTCAATTCGCAAAGTGAATTGCCAGATGTGATTACTATTATTCGTGGTGGTGGAAGTACTGATGATTTAGCGGTTTTTAATGACGAAAAATTAGTTCGTGCGATTGCTGCTTCTCGGGTGCCAGTTATTACAGGAATTGGCCACGAAATTGATGAAAGTCTGTGTGATTTAGCGGCAGATTTTGCGGCTTCAACACCAAGTAATGTTGCGCAATTTTTAACACCGAATAAATTTGACGAAATGAGATTTTTATGTTCAAAAATTTTGCACACAAACGATTTTATTCTTTCGAGGATTGATGAATTAAAAATTGAAAACCACCAAAAGATTTACAAAATGAAAGGTTTAATTTTGAATAATATTTTTGAACAGCAAAGAGAACTTCAAGCCAAAAAGCGAATTTTAGAAAGCTACAATCCACAAAACATACTTTCAAAAGGCTATGCTTTAGTAAGCGGAAAATTAGCGGCTGGTGAAGAAATTATGATTCAAACAATTGATAAAAAAATAACGGCGGAGGTAAAAAATGTCGAACGAAATTAGTAAAAAAATGGCTGAAATTGATGATATTTTAATAAAAATTGAAAGTGGTGAGATTCCTCTTGAAGAGGTTTTTGAAAAATATAAAGAAGCAATTTCGAAAGCCGAAAAACTAGAGGAAGAACTTGATTCGCTTAAGAATGAAATTCAGATTTTGAGTAAAAATTTTGCACAAGAAGAATAAAATCTCGCCGTAGCGAGATTGAAGCTAAACCGAAAAAATGAAAACTTGTGTTTTATATCTACCACGAGAATTTCCTTCTGCAATATGAAGGAGAAGGTCTATCTTGTGTCGTTCACAAAAGTCAATCAAAATTTTACGCTGGCAGTTTGAGTCTTTAGACTCACTGTAGCACTCAATATCACGGATGGTATTCTTTGAGTTAAAATTTATTTTGTGCATTTTCTTTGAAAGAATCTCAGCATCTTTAACTTTCGAAAAGCGAGAATTTTTATCAAAAATATGAATAAATTCTTGATTCCTTCGACCGCGGTCAGAAAGTTTAATTTGCAACACTCCAAATCTATCAATTAAATCAGTTTGTTTAGGTAAAAGTTCTTGGCTCATTTGCCACCTCCATTTTTAGTTTTAATATTTTAACATTTTCTATAATTTTAGTCAAGAAAATCCCCGCAGTTCGTTGCGGGGTGGGGAATGTACTACTTACCAAACCTTCATTCCGTATAGCTCTTGGCTTAAACTTATATCAACTTCTCTGAAGAAATGTGAGTCAGATTCCTTATCTTCAGAATTCGTGTTTTCGCAATAAAGTGATATAGTTAGCTCAATATTTGCTCTATCACACTCTTGTTGCAAAATAACTAAATTCCCGAGTTTATCCTTTTCTTGGTCGGCAAAAACGAGGAGCTTATCTCCATTTTTTACGTGCTTCTTAAGGAATTTTTGAATAATCTTGCGAGATGTTTTTTCTTCAGCTGGATTATGAGGAAGAATGAACCCTTTAATATGCGGATGACTATCCTTGAATGTAAATTTGTTAAGCTTAATTGATACTAGTGCCATTCTGGCACCTCCTTTTTGATTTTTTAGCTTTCTAAAAAGCTATAACCAATATTATAGCATAAAAACTCTTAAAAGTCAATTTGAATAATAATGATAATGTATGATATAATGGAGCTATGTTTGATACAGATGAATTTAAATTAAAAATGACTGAAGCCGTTGAGCATTTTAAGGGTGAAATGAAGAAGGTTCGAACGGGTCGAGCGCATCCTTCAATGCTTGACAGTGTTATGGTTGAAGTTTATGGCACAAAAATGCCATTAAATCAAGTTTCGAATATGACTGCACCAGAAGCAGGGATGATTTTAATTACACCATTTGATGCGAATAATATTTCAGCAATTTCGGCTGCGATTCGCAACGATCAAAGCCTTGGGTTCAACCCGAGTGATGACGGCCGCGTTGTTCGTGTGCCAGTTCCACCGCTAACAGAGGAACGCCGTAAGCAAATCGTAAAACAAACTTCAGAAAAAGTTGAAGGCGCAAAAATTACGCTTCGAAATATTCGCCAAGATGCTTTAAAACACGCCAAGAAACTTAAAGATGAAAAAGTTTTAACTGAAGACGATTTGAAGCGAATTGAAAAAGAAATTGACGCTGAAATTAAAGATTTTAGCACACAAATTGATGTAATTTTTAAAGAAAAAGAGAAAGAAATTCTCACAATTTAAATTATTTTTTGCTAGCACACAAAGTTGTGCCGGCAAAAGGTAGTTTAAGGAATTTCGAAAGGGTAGAATGGAGATTTTGAATTTAATTTTTGGAATAATTATTGGTTTAATTTCGCTAACTTTTTTGGTTGCAGTTCATGAGCTTGGCCACGCGCTTGCAGCTAAAAAAAACGGTGTAAAACTTAAAGAGTACGCAATCGGTTTTCCGCCAAGAATTAAAAGTTTTAGAACAAAAACTAACAAAATTCTACCAAAAAGCACAAAAATTTCGATCGGTGCGATTCCACTGGGCGGTTTTGTTCGGTTGAAAGGTGAGCACGATTCAGATTCTAAAAAAGGTGATTATGGTGCAGCAAGTTTTTGGGCAAAAACTCAAATTTTATTTGCTGGTGTTGCAATGAATTGGTTGGTTGCTTTTGTTATTTTTACGATCCTGTCAATTTTCGGAATGCCAAAATTAATTTCGAATCAGTTTTATTTGAGCTCTGATGCTCGAATTTCTGGTGGTGGCGTGCAGGTTTCGCAAATTTCAAATGATTCGCCCGCACAAAAAGCTGGTTTGCAAAAAAAAGACATAATTTTGGAATTTAATGGTAAAAAAGTTGATAGTTCAGCCACCGTTAAAGAAGATTTGCGTAGCAATGCTGACAAAAGTGTGAATTTAAAAATTCAGCGTGGCAATCAATTTTTTTCAAAAGATATTAAATTAAACAAAAATAATAAGAATGGTTTTTTGGGCGCATTTTTAACTGATGGAATACAAAAAATTCATGCAACTTGGAGTGCACCGATTGTTGGGCTTGGCACAACAATTCAATTTACGGGTGAGACCTTTAAAGGTGTTGGTGAACTCTTTATGAACTTTTTTGGCGGGGTTTTTGAAAAAATAATTCCGAATCAGCAATCGCAGCAGAAAGCAAATTCTCAACTTTCGAAAGCGAGTGAAAGCGTTTCTGGGCCGATTTTAGTGATTGGTGGGATCTTTCCAAACATTATTTCAATGGGTCCTGATATGATCTTAATGCTGACCGCGATTATCTCAATTAGTTTGGCATGTATGAATGTTTTACCAATTCCTGCGCTTGATGGCGGTCGTTGGCTAATGACTTTCATTTTTCGAATTTTGCTCAGAAAGCCACTCTCAAAAGAGACCGAAGAAAATATTAACGGCTGGAGTTTTATGTTTTTAATGGGTCTTTCGCTTTTGATTATTTTTTTAGATTTTACAAAGATTTTTAGAGGTTAAAAATGAAGAATAAATTTAAAAATATATTTTTAAAACTTCAAAAAAAGAATGAAGAAATGCTTTCAAAAAAGCCTTTAAAAATTATTTTTTGGATAATTTTTCCAATTTTGTCATATTTTGCGGCAAGTTATTTTGCGGCTGTAATAATTCGGCTTTCTCTCGCTTTGATTTTTTGGAATAATGATGTAGGCTATCAAAGTGCGGCTTCAAACACGATTACTACTACTATTTATTCAGCATTATTTCTTGGATTAATGCTTGCGATGGTATATTTTATTCCGACCAAACTTTTCAAACAGAAGATTTCGAAAGATGATATCGCTTTAAATGGCGTGATTACTTGGCAAGATTTAGGTTTGGCGATTTTGGGCTTTTTGGCCTCGATGATTATTTCTGGCGTTTTATTAGAATTTTTACCGAATATTCTTAATTTTGATAAATTGCAAGTTCAAGATTTAGTTTTTCAACGTAGTGGAATGATTCATTCTTGGCAATTTTTGCTAGCTTTTATTTCGGTAGTTGTAATTACGCCGGTCTTTGAAGAGCTAATCTTTCATGGAATAATTTATGGCCAACTTCGAAAAGTGAATGTTCCACTAGCAATTTTTATAACAAGTTTACTTTTTGGATTCGTGCATTTTCAAATGAATGTTGGTATAACGGTGTTTGTGATGAGCGTTGTAGTGTGCTTTATTCGCGAAAAATGGACACAAACAATTTGGTCGGGGGTTGTGATTCATATGATTAAAAATGGGATTGCTTTCTTTCTGCTTTATGTTTTGCAAACCATTCAATTCTTTCAAGCTTAGCGTTGACTTAAATTGAAAACTTTGATATAATTATAAGACTTATTTAGAGGATTTTTATTTTATGAAACAAGAATTTAATATTACAAAAATAGGAAAAAAAGAACTCGAAGCTGAACTAGAGCTTTTGATTTCGCAACGTAAAGAAATTTCAGAAGAAGTTGCTACTGCACGTGATTTTGGTGATTTGCGTGAAAATTCAGAATATGATGCCGCTCGCAAAAAACAAGCTTTAGCAGAATCACGAATTATGGAAATTGAAAATATTTTGCAAAATGCTGTAATTATTGGCGGTGGTGAAAAGGGCGTTGTATCTCTTGGTAATCAAGTTAGTTTAAAAAACCTAGAAAATGGTAAAGAGGTAAAATATACAATGGTTGGTGCGGTTGAGGCAAACCCCCTTGAGGGTAAGATTTCGAATGAATCACCAATCGGTCAACGGATTATGGGCAAAAAGCTCGGCGAAGAAGTAGATATTACGACGCCAAAAGGTGTAATCAAATACGAAATTACAGAAATTAACTAATTTTTAAAGCTCGGTTGGCCAATTCAGCCGAGTTTTATTTTTCGAAAAGGAGATTTTATGCGATTATCAAAATTATATACAAAAACAAGTAAAACGGTTCCATCTGGTGAAGAAGCTAAGAACGCGCAACTTTTGATTAAAGCTGGATTTGTTCATAAAGAAATGGCTGGCGCTTACGACTACTTACCACTTGGTTTTAAGGTGCTAGAAAACATTAAAAAAATTGTGCGTGAAGAGCTTGAAAAAATTGACGCAAATGAGATTTTAATGACAACGCTTCAACGCCGTGAAATTTGGGAACGCACAACTCGCTGGAATGATGATGTTGTGGATGTTTGGTTTAAAACCAGCCTAAAAGATAAGACAGAGGTTGGATTAGGTTGGAGCCATGAGGAGCCAATTGTTGAAATGCTTAAGAATCATGTTCAATCTTATAAAGATTTGCCAGTTTCGGTTTTTCAATTCCAAAATAAAATGCGAAACGAGCTTCGTGCGAAAAGTGGAATTATGCGTGGTCGCGAATTTTTGATGAAAGATTTGTATTCAATTCACGAAACTAAAGAAGACTTGGAAGCGTATTACGCCAAAGTTTCGAAAGCCTATGAACGAATTTTCGAACGGCTTGGTTTGGGCGAAGATACTTTTGTGACATTCGCAAGCGGTGGAGCATTTACGAAATTCAGTCATGAGTTCCAAACAATTTGTGATGCTGGTGAAGACTACGTTTATTTGAAACGCGATGGTGAAAAAACTTTGGCATTTAATGAAGAAATTTTAGACCAAGCGATTGAAGAGGGTGAGATTGATTCGAAAGAAGGCTTGGAAAAGGTTAAAACAGCGGAAGTTGGAAATATTTTTAATTTTGGAACACAAAAGACCAATGAAATGGGACTTTATTTTACCGATAAAAATGGTGAACGAAAATCTGCCTGGATGGGCTCTTATGGAATTGGAATCACTCGCGTGATGGGTGTTATTGCTGAAAAATTTAGTGATGAAAAAGGTTTAATTTGGCCAGAAAATATTGCTCCAGCAAAAATTTACCTTGTGCAAATTGGTGAAAAATCACAAGAATTAGCAGAAGAAATTTATAATGAATTTTCGAAAAAGGGAATTGAGGTTTTGTTTGACGACCGCAATCTTCGCCCAGGCCAAAAATTTGCTGATGCTGAATTAATGGGTATTCCATATCGGTTGACAATTTCTGATCGCTTGCTTGAAAGCAGAAAATTCGAAGTTGCAGCACGTGCAAATGGTGAAGTTGAAATGCTTTCAAGAGAAGAGTTATTTGAAAAATTTGTAAAATAATCTCAGCTCTTGAAAAAAACAAGTATAAGCATTATAATTGATGTATGAAAATTATTGCTTATAGTGTACGAAAAGATGAGATCCAATATTTCGAAAAATTCGCGGAGCAGTTTGGCATTGAATATGCTACAACTCCAAAAGATTTAAATGCTGAAACCGTAAAATTGGCCGAAGGTTTTGATGCGGTTTCGTCTTATACTTCAAGTGAAGAGCTCAACGATGTCTGGGAAACTCTTTCGAAGATGGGAATTTCTTATTTTACCGTTCGAACGGCTGGTTTTGACGGAATTGATCTTGAAAAAGCTAAAAGTTTTGGTATTAAAATTTCGAACGTGCCACAATATTCACCAAGTGCAATTGCTGAATTTGCCGTTGCATTAGCGCTAGCAACAATTAGAAAAATCCCACTTTGTCTTTCGCGTGCCAAAAATCAGAACTTTTCGGTGGATAATTTGATGGGTCGCGAACTTAATACGATGACCATTGGAATTATTGGGGTGGGTCATATTGGCTTAACAACCGCGAAGGCTTTTAAAGCTTTTGGCGCAAAAATAATTGCTTATGATACTTTCGAAAATGATGCTGCTCGTGAAATTTTGGAATATAAAAGTTTA